>NZ_JBIMSN010000125.1:0-14904 GCF_043944905.1 Antrihabitans spumae | reverse complement strand
TCAGCAGCATCAACATCGACTGTGACGACATCGTCTGCATCCTCAACGACGGGCAACATCCGTTGGTGTTTTCGTTGGTGCCCCGCTGCCACGGGCTGTGCGGATCGCAGAAGTACACCTGCATCGCTGTGGCCATTGTGATCTCGGCGTGACGCGACATTTCCCGTCCCTGATCCCAGGTCACGGACTTCTTCAACGCCGCAGGCAGCTCTGCGACGGCGGCGATCATCGCATCACGCACTGTGATCGCGTCGAACCCGTCCTGCAACGGCAACAGCATGACGAACCGCGTCGTGCGTTCCACTAGCATCCCGATCGCGGACCCGTTGTTCTTGCCGATGATGTAGGGGTCGGACCGGGGCGCGGTTCCCGGATTACTCCGGGTCCGTTTCCCCGGCCCGCCCTCCGCACCGGACGTGCGACTCTCATCGCATCCGGCGCTCCACGGACTGCCACTGTTATGCGGGTATTGGCGTTCCCGCGATGCTGGTCCACGGTGTGGGGATGTTGCTTGCCCGCCACCGATACCGAGTGATCGCCACGGTAGTGGTGTCGAACATGACAATCCCTGCCGCTGCCGGACGGTTACCTGGCCTCCCGGTCAAGAACCGCCGATACAGCTCCGCCCACGTGATTCGCTTGTGCCGCTTGAGCAACCATTGGGTGACCCGATGCCAGGTGAAGAAATCGAGATACCCGAACGTCGCTTTCGA
This sequence comes from Antrihabitans spumae, assembly GCF_043944905.1. NCBI lineage: Bacteria > Bacillati > Actinomycetota > Actinomycetes > Mycobacteriales > Nocardiaceae > Antrihabitans > Antrihabitans spumae. Next base: position 14,191 of record NZ_JBIMSN010000125.1, on the reverse strand, counting down.
CACACCGTGACGAAAATACGCACACCATCCTCGAAGCACCGGGTTGAGGCGTCCGAGCAGATCAGCCAAGCCGTGATGACGCGCCTTCTTGGTGAGCGCCCGCACCTTCGCCATGATCGAAAGCAACGCCTTCTTCGACGGATAGGTGTAGACACTCATCTTGCTGGTTCCCTTCTTTCGGCGTCGCTGGATGCGAAACCCGAGGAAGTCGAACCCCTCGTCCAGATGGCACACTCGGGACTTCTCCGCCGACAGGCGCAGCCCCAGCGGGGCGATCACCTGCGCGACTTCGTCCCAGAGCGCATCCGCATGTGTTTGGGTTCCGGCCACCATGATGACGAAATCGTCCGCGTAGCGGACGATCCGATAGGTGGCCCCGCCCCGTTTGCGGTGCGCCTCGCGCTGATAGGGACTCGTGTGCGCGTCCCATTTCGCGCAGAAATGCGCGTCCAACACCGTCAGAGCGATGTTGGCCAGCAGCGGTGAAAGTATGCCGCCTTGGGGTGTTCCGGTGTCGGAGATCCTGACCGCGCCCTCGGAGGACATGATGCCCGCCTTCAGAAACGCCTTGACCAGGGCCAGGACACGTTTGTCGACGATCCGAGTGCGGACCCGTTCCAGTACCGCGGAATGGGCCAGTTCGTCGAAACACGCCGCGATGTCGGCCTCGAAAACCCACAGGTAATTGCGGGTCCCGAGGGCGTGGATCTCGGCGATCGCGTCCTGGGCACGCCGCCGAGGACGGAAACCGTAACTGACCGGTTCGAAATCCGCCTCGAAGATCGGCTCCAAGACCAACAACAACGATGCCTGAACCACACGATCCATCGCCGTTGGGATGCCGAGTCGCCTGAGCTTGCTGCTGCCCGGTTTGGGAATGAGTCTCTCCCGCACCGGAAGTGGAGCAAACGTCCGAGACTTCACCTGCTCCCGAACTTGACTCAGAAACGCCACGACCTCGGCGTCGCCGACAATGGACGACGGAGCCAGCCGGTCAACCCCGGCCGAACGAGCACCCTTGTTCCCCTGCACCCTTTCCCACGCCACGGTGAGGAAATCCGGGTGGTGGACGAGATTGAACACATCATCGAAGCGGCGGTCGGAATCTTCGACCGCCCAGTGGTGCAGCTTGCGTTGCATCTGTCGTACCCGCCGTGCCGCCCGATCGGGATCGGGCCACGACAGCTCACCAGTATTCACCAGTGCCTCCGTTCGTGACTTGCCTGCTGCATCAATTCCGCTGGGGCCCTTCGCCATGTGCGGGGCTTTCCCCCGCTCGGACTACTACGGCCCCTCCGCCCCACCGCGCGGCCATCGACAGACGACGCATCAACCCGACCCCGTCGCCCAGGATGGAAACGACGGCTCGGGAGCCACACGGCGGTTCCCACGTTCACTGCGAACCGATCGAGGAGTGAGGTGCCCAGCTATGCCCCTGCGATATCGCCACGGCTACGCCGCAGGCCTTCACCGTGGCCTCCGGAACCGGCGACCTAAACCGAGCCCGGAGTTCCCAACACCTCGAAAGGCGTTGGTGCGCATCGCAGACCAGCCCGAATCCACCGGGTTTAGAGCTGGCGGGAGACTTGAGAGGCGTTAGAACACTGGTTCCTCGCGTACACCTTCTCCTCTTGCTTGCCGGACCCGGACCATCCGGTAGTGCTGGCCCGTCCCGTCGTTGTCGGGGCTGCTTGCCACCCTCACCGGCGTCTCCCGGATCGGGCTACCCCCAGCTTCGCTAGGCTGCTGCGACAGCCCAACGGTGTCGGTCTCTCACCTCCACTCGGTTACACAGCGCCTCGTGGCGCACCAGGTCACCCTCCCAATGCCCGGGCACCGCACGTCCAGCAACCTCGGCCGGCCGCTGGGAAATGTTGACCATGTCCGGAATCCGCCCGCGCCGCTCATCGCCGCGGCGCTGCACCTTGCGCAGCGCGCGCCCGGTCCGAAGATGCTGCACCAGTTCACGTTTGAGGCCGCCTCTGGCCTGCACATACAGCGACTGGTAGATCGTTTCGTAGGACACGTGCATCTCCGAGCAGTCCGGATAGGTCCGCTTCAGAGTGGCCGATATCTGCTCCGGGGACAACTTGTCTGTCAACAGTTTCTGCACCTGTTCGCGCAGTGCAGCGTTGACGGCCAGTTTGGCCGGCTTAGGGCGGCGAGCCCGCAGCCGCGCTGCCCGCTCCGCAGCATGCGGACGATACTTCGCCAGGTAGTCACTGTTGCGTTTGAGCTCGCGACTGACCGTCGACGGTGCCCGGCCCAACACCGCAGCGATGGCCCGCATCGTCGCACCGGCGACCCGCATCTCATAGATCACTTCACGCTCTGCGACGCTGAGATAACGTCCCGAGGGTGGGCTCGGTTGCCGTGGACGCACACCGCCGTGCTCTCGCACCCACTTCTGCGCGGTCGTGACACCGACACCGACGGAACTGGCAGCGTCGGGAACCGACACCCCCGAACCCCGCAAATCCCAGAATCGATACCGAACCGCACTCTCGATCCACGGCCACCGTCCAACACCAAGCATCTTCGTCAACACCCCTCAATGATCAGCGATGTTGCGTCGACCGCGTGAACCCAAGGAGGTTGGGACCTCCGAAAGGACGCACGAGGCCGAAGGCCCTATGCCCGGTCGGTGCCGATCGGGGCGTCGTGGCCCCAGGTCTCGCCGAGTTCGTCGACCGTCGCACCTTCCTTGCCGACGACCAGCAGGTACTTCTGCAGATTCTTCGCCTCTAAGGTGAGGAACACGACGGCACCTTCGGGGCTGTCTTCGAGCGAGTAGAGCGTGTAGTCCGAGCCATCGTCGAGCTGGCCCGGCTGCGGCTCCGACACCTCGAGCGTCGCGAGCGCGGTGTCGACTCCGGACGCCGTCGGGAAGCCGTAGATCGCGAACTCGACGGCGTCGGTGTCCTTGCACTCGATGCCGACCGTGGCACCGGATTCCTCACCCGGTGAGGTGTTCGTCTCGCACGACGCACCGTGGTATCCGGTGGCCGACGGCGAGGTGGGGAGCAGCTCGGGGAACGCGTCGGCGATAGCCTGCGCCGGTCCCCACGGCGCCTTCGGTGCTGCATTCGACAGCGCCGCTGTCGATACCGCGGTGGTGCCGATGACGGCGGCGACGATGGCGGTGCGGGCGAACGTGCGGATGGTGATCATGTGCTGGTTGCCTTCTCTCGGTGTGGTGTAGCTGTTGAGAGAAGCTTCGCCGGTGGCGCTGTGCGGCCTCTTAACGAACGCTGAACGAAACTCAGCGGTCGAGACGCTCGATGATCGTCGCGTTCGCTGTTCCGCCACCTTCGCAGATCGTCAGCAGCCCGTAGCGGCCGCCGGTCCGCTCCAACTCGGCGAGCAGGCTCGCGAACAGCTTCGCTCCCGTCGCGCCGAGCGGGTGCCCGAGCGCTATTGCTCCACCGTTGACGTTGACGCGTTCCGGATCTGCACCCGTCTCCTTAAGCCAGGCGAGCACGACAGGCGCGAACGCTTCGTTGATCTCTATGACATCCATGTCGTCGATCGACAGGCCTGACTTGGCGAGCGCGTACTCGGTAGCCGGGATCGGGGCGCTGAGCATAAATATCGGATCGGCGCCGCGGGCACTGAGATGATGAATGCGAGCGCGTGGGACCAGATCATGTTCGGCGAGAGCGCGTTCCGACGCCAGCAACGTTGCACTGGCACCATCGGAAATCTGGCTCGCGACAGCGGCAGTCAGTCGGCCTTCAGGACTCAACGGCTTGAGCGACGCCATCTTTTCCAGGCTCGTCTCGCGTGGACCTTCGTCGGTCGTGTAATCACCGACCGGGACGATCTGCTTGTCGAAACGACCGCCGTCGATGGCCGCGCGGGCACGCTGATGGCTACGTAATGCCCAGCGCTCCATGTCTTCTCGGCTGATATCCCACTTCCCCGCGATCATCTCCGCGCCACGAAACTGCGATACCTCCTGGTCGCCGTAGCGGGCCTCCCACCCTTTCGACCCAGCAGTCGGAGTTTGGAACCCGTACTGCTGCCCGACCAACATCGCTGCTGCAATCGGGATCTGACTCATGTTCTGTACACCGCCGGCGACAACGAGGTCGGCGGTACCGCTCATGATCGCCTGCGCCGCAAAGTGAATCGCCTGCTGGCTCGATCCACATTGGCGATCGACGGTGACGCCTGGCACCTCCTCGGGCAGACCCGCAGCCAACCACGCTGTGCGAGCGATGTTTCCAGCCTGCGGACCGATCGCATCGACACAGCCGAAGACGACGTCGTCGACCTTCGCAGCATCGATGCCGTTACGTTCGATGATCGCTCGAATCACCGTCGCGCCGAGATCGGCTGGGTGAACGGTGGAGAGCGCGCCGCCACGTTTCCCTACTGCTGTGCGGACGGCATCGACGATGTAGGCGTCGGGCATGACGAGCTCCTCGGATCTTGTTGTTGCAGTCAGGGTTTGGCGAGGCCGTCGAGTACGACGGCAAGATACTGTTTGGCAATGGTCTCGGCGGTGAAGGATCCCCCTGGGCGGTACCACCGCACGGCGACCCAGACGGTGTCGCGTAGGAATCGATAGACGAGTTCGACATCGATGTCCGGGCGAAAGCTGCCGTCCTTGGCGCCCGCTCGGAGCACCCCGATCCAGAGCGCTCGGAACTCGACGTTGCGGTCGTTGATGTAGGCGAACCGCTCGACGGTGCGCAGCCGCTTCGCCTCGTCCTGGTAGATCGCGACAGCCGAGTGCGACGCGTCGATCGCTTCGAAGGACGCGACAACCAGGGCCTCCAAGGTGTCGCGCGGCCCGAGCCCGGCGTCGACGATCTCGCGGTAGCGGGCGAACAGTGCATCGAGAAATCCGCTGAGAATTTCGTCGACCATCGACTCCTTCGAGTCGAAGTGGTGATAGAGGCTGCCGGACAGGATGCCTGCTGCATCTGCGATGTCGCGGACGGTCGTCGCGCGCATGCCCCGTTCGGCAAAAAGCCTGGCAGCAAGCTCGAGCAACTCGTCTCGGCGTCCCGTTGCCTTCGTCTGATCGTTGAATCCAAGTGACGACGTCATATCTGGAACTTTAGTTACCAAACGCTTGCTAGGCATTTCTGTGCATCCCTAGGCTCGCTGGCTGCTGACGGAGACAACCTCGCCCGTCAGGTACGTCGTGTAGTCGCTCGCGAGCATCGCGATCGTCGCCGCAACCTCCCATGGTTCCGCTGCGCGACCGAACGCTTCACCCGCGGCAAGTCGCGACAACAGTTCCTCCGACGTCACCTTGGCGAGAAATGCGTGATTGGCGATGCTCGGCGCGACCGCGTTTATTCGGACCCCGAACTCCGCCGCCTCGATTGCACTGCAGCGGGTCAACGCCATGACACCTGCCTTCGCCGCGGCGTAGTGCGCTTGACCATGCTGCGCCCGCCAGCCGAGCACACTTGCGTTGTTGACGATCACGCCGCCGTGCCCCGCGCGCCGAAAATAGTTCAATGCTGCCCGCGTACACCTGAACGTACCGTTCAACGTGACGTCGATGACGCGGTCCCACTGCTCGTCCGTCATATCGACGACCGGAACCTCTCCCCCGAGGCCGGCATTGTTGACGACAATATCGATGCGCCCCAACTGATCCGCCGCTGCCGCGAACAATGCGGTCACCTGTTCGGACGAGCTCACGTCGCACACGACCGCGCCGACCCTCCGCTGCGGATGAGCCTCGGCCAATTCGGCACGCATCGACTCCAAACGCCTTTCGTGCCAATCGGAGACAACGACGTCAGCGCCCTCGGCCAGCATTCGGCGCGCAGTCGCGGACCCGATACCTGTTCCAGCCGCAGCGGTCACCACCGCCGCTCGACCGGTGAGCAGTCCGTGGCCTGGAATCTCTTGCGGTGCAATCGACAACGAGTCGGTCACGGTCGCGCCTCTCTCGGCAGGCCGAGCACACGCTCGGCGATGATGTTGCGCTGTATCTCGTTCGAACCGCCGTAGATCGTGTCGGCTCTGGTGAAGAGGTACAGCCGTTGCAGTTCCTGCAGTCCACCGTTCTCGACGGCTCCGTCGGCGACGAGCGACTGCGCGCCCATCACCTCCATCGCAAGCTCACCGAGACCTCGATGCCAGTTGGCCCAGAACAGTTTTGCCACCGAGGCTGCGCCGCCGGACGAATCGGCGGAGTCCATCGTTCGCAGCGCATGCGCGCGCATGACGCGCAATCCCATGGCCGCTCGGGAGAGCTTGGAGCGGATTAGCGGATTCTGCGCTGCCCCATTACGTTCCGCGAGTTCGGCGATACCTTCCAGTTCGCGTGCGAATCCGATCTGCTGACCCAGCGTCGATACACCACGCTCGAAGGTGAGGGTGCCCATTGCAATTCGCCAACCTTCGCCGACACCACCGACCACCAGATCCGCGTCGGTGTGCGCGTCGTCGAAGAAAACCTCGTTGAATTCCGATGTGCCGGTCAGCTGAATGATCGGGCGTACGGCGATGCCCGGTTGCTTCATGGGGACCAGAAGGTAGGAAAGTCCTTTGTGCCGAACCGAACCCAGCTCGGTGCGCGCGACGACGAAACACCAGTCCGCGACGTGTGCAAGAGAAGTCCATACCTTTTGACCGTTGATGGACCAGCGGTCGCCGTCGAGACGGGCCGCGGTCGATACCGACGCCAGATCCGATCCGGCCCCGGGTTCGGAGTAACCCTGGCACCACAGCTCGGTTACGTTCTTTATGCCCGGCAGAAATCTCTGCTTCTGGTCCTCGGTGCCGAATGCAATCAGCGTCGGGCCGAGCAGTTCTTCGCCGATATGAGAGACGCGCGCCGGTGCGTTGGCGCGTGCGTATTCCTCGTGGAAGATCACCTGCTGTTCCAGCGTCGCCGCGCGTCCGCCGTACTCCGTCGGCCAGCCGAGACACGTCCAACCGGCTGCCGCTAGATGCCTGTCCCAGGCCAGCCGTTCGTCGTAACCTTCATGTTCACGACCAGGACCGCCGAGGCCGCGTAGCTTCGCGAACTCACCCGTCAGATTTTCGGCAAGCCACGTCCGTATGGACGTCGCGAACAACTCGTCGTCGTCGGTCCTGCCCTGGCTCACTCCCACACGGGTAGGATAACCTACCAAGCACTTGCTTTGTCGAACGGTTAGGAATGTGAGTGACAGACGACGCCGTCTCTGGGACAACCGAGACCCCGCAGACCACTCCGACTGCGCTGCATCATGCCGCGCGCGCCTTCGGCGACCACGACGCAATCGTCGACGGCACCGTGCGGTGGACCTACTCCGACCTGCTGCAACAGGTCAGAACTACTGCTCGCGCGTTGATGGCGCGAGGTATCGACACTGGGGATCGCATCGCGATCTGGGCACCCAACACCCATCACTGGATCGTCGCCGCCCTTGCCGCGCAGTACGCGGGAGCTGCGGTCGTCCCGATCAACACGCGCTACACCGGGACCGAAGCGCACGACATCATCCAACGTTCGCAGGCGCGAGCACTCTTCGTCGCGGGCAGGTTCCTCGGCAAGGACAGACTCGCCGACCTGCGTTCGGTTTCCGGCGAACTGGCGATCGAGACAGTCATCCGGATACCCGTCGACGACGACGAGACCGATGCCGCATCCGGTGATCTCACGTGGGCCGACCTCGAACTGTTCGCTCGTGCGGTGTCGCCCAACGATGCCGACGAACGCGCGCTGGCTGTCGCACCCGACGACCTCGCCGACATCATGTTCACCTCGGGCACCACAGGACGCAGTAAGGGCGCGATGTCGGCACACAGACAATCGCTGGCCACATCGCGCGCCTGGGCGGAATGCGGCCAACTGAGCAGCGCCGACCGCTACCTGGTCATCAATCCGTTCTTCCACAACTTCGGTTACAAGGCCGGCATCCTGGCCTGCCTACAAACGGGGGCGACGCTCGTACCGCAACTCGTCTTCGATGTGGAAGCGGCGATGCGCAACGTGGACGAACAGAAGATCACCGTGCTGCCCGGTCCGCCGACGATCTATCAAACAATTCTCGACCACCCCGCTCGCGGCACCTACGATCTCAGCTCGCTGCGGTTCGCAGTCACCGGCGCCGCGGTGATTCCTGTCGTCATGATCGAACGTATGCAAGCCGAACTCGACATCGACATCGTGCTGACGGCCTACGGGTTGTCCGAGGCATCGGGCTTCGGCACCATGTGCAACGCCGACGACGACGCCGTCACTGTTGCCACCACCTGCGGACGCCCGATCGCCGACTTCGAATTGCGCATCGCCGACACCGGCGAAGTACTGCTTCGCGGACCGAACGTGATGCTCGGATATCTCGACGATCCCGAAAACACAGCAAAGACAATAGATTCCGACGGTTGGCTGCACACCGGCGACATAGGGTCGCTCGACGATCGCGGCAATCTTCGTATCACCGACCGCCTCAAAGACATGTACATCAGTGGTGGTTTCAACGTCTATCCCGCCGAGATCGAACAGGCGTTGGCCAGAATCGACGGAGTCGCGGAGACTGCTGTCATCGGCATTCCCGACGACCGCCTAGGCGAGGTCGGCAAAGCGTTCGTTGTCACCGCACCCGGCCGCAGTGTCAGCGCCGAAGACGTGATCGCCTTCGCGAGAACAGAGTTGGCGAACTTCAAGGTGCCACAAGTGGTCGAATTCGTCGATGCGCTTCCCCACAACGCGGGCGGCAAAGTACTCAAACGTCAACTACGCGAGGAGTCGTCGTGACAGATCCCGAGAACGAAGCGGTCACCTACGCCAAGCGCGGCAAGATCGCGGTTGTCACGCTGAACCGCCCCGAGTACCGGAACGCGCAGAACTCCGTCATGACCTATGCGTTGGATGCTGCATTTCAGCGGGCGGTCGATGACGCCGACGTTTCGGTGATCGTGTTGGCGGGCAACGGAAAACACTTCAGCGCAGGACACGACATCGGCACGCCCGGGCGCGACCATCACGTGCACTACGACAACAAGGCTGTCATGTGGTGGGACCACGTCGACCGCGAAGGCGGTGATCAGCGCTACGCCAGAGAGATGGAGGTCTATCTCGGCATGTGTCGGCGCTGGCGCGAACTGCCGAAGCCGACCATCGCGATGATCCAGGGCGCGTGCATAGCCGGCGGACTGATGCTCGCCTGGGTCTGCGACCTGATCGTGGCCTCCGACGACGCGTTCTTCTCCGATCCCGTTGTGCGAATGGGCATCCCGGGTGTCGAATACTTCGCACATCCGTGGGTGCTCGGACCACGAGCCGCGAAGGAGATCTTGTTCACCGGCGACCGCTTTTCCGCACAGCGCGCCTACGAGTGGGGCATGGTCAATCGTGTTGTGCCGCGCGAAGATCTGGAGACGGAAACCTTTGCCATCGCGGAGCGAATCTCGGCAATGCCGCAGTTCGGGTTGGCCCTGACCAAAAAGGCTGTCAATCAATGCGAAGACCAGATGGGCATGCGTAACGGTATGGATTCCGTGTTCGGTCTGCACCACTTCGCGCACGCTCACAATGCCGAGGTCGGCGCCGATTCGCTCGGCGGGATGAACGCGAAGTCGATGAAAGACAGTGCTTCCAAAGACGGCGCTTCCAAGGATGACGCCTCCAAGGATAACGCCTCCACAGACAAGGCTGCCGAATAATGAATCTCGATCTCGACGAGGCTGCGACAACGTTTCGGGAAGAGGTCCGCGATTTCCTTGCGGCCAATGTCCCTGCCACCCCGCTCGCATCGATGGACACCAAGGCCGGATTCGAGGCGCATCGCGAATGGGAACACACACTGGCGGCGGCGCGGCTGTCCGTCGTCGCGTGGCCGAGCGAGTTGGGTGGCCGCGATGCGTCACTGCTCGAGTGGGTGTTGTTCGAGGAGGAGTACTACGCGGCACAGGCACCGGGACGGGTCAGCCAGAACGGTATTTTCCTCTTGGCACCAACCCTTTTCGAGCACGGTACTCCCGAGCAGCTCGCTCGATTGATGCCTCGGATGGCCCGAGCCGACGACATCTGGGCGCAGGCATGGTCGGAGCCCGAAGCAGGCAGCGACCTGGCCTCCATCCGGTCCAGCGCGCGGCAGACCGATGGCGGCTGGATCCTGAACGGGCAGAAGACGTGGAGTTCGCGAGCCAGCTTCGCGGACTGGGGCTTCGGCCTGTTTCGCACCGACCCGGCTGCGCAGCGTCACAAAGGTCTGACCTACTTCATGTTTCCGCTGACTGCCGACGGCGTTACGGTGCGCCCGATACCGCAACTCGACGGGGAGCCAGGGTTTGCGGAGATCTTCTTTGCCGACGTATTCGTGCCCGACAGCGACGTCATCGGGACCGTCCACGACGGCTGGCGGGTGGCCATGAGTACGTCGAGCAACGAGCGGGGGTTGTCGCTTCGTAGCCCGGGCCGATTCAATGCAGCCGCCGATCGCCTTGTGGAACTGTGGAATTCGAACGCCGACCCTGCCGACACCGCGTTACGTGATCGAGTCGTCGACGCGTGGATAGGTGCACAGGCATACCGCCTGCACACGTTCGGCACCGTTACCCGGCTCAGCGACGGTGGCTCGCTCGGCGCCGAGTCGTCCATCAACAAGATCTTCTGGTCCGAGTTCGACGTGGCCCTGCACGAGACCGCGCTCGATCTTCTCGGACCCGATGCCGAACTCGCGGGTTCGTGGCAGGACGGCTACCTGTTTTCACTGTCGGGTCCGATCTACGCGGGCACCAACGAGATTCAACGCAACATAGTCGCCGAGCGACTACTTGGACTTCCGAAAGCGAGCCGATGAGATTCGCCCTTTCCACCGAGCAGCAGGATTTCGCAGCGAGCCTGCGAGACCTCCTCGCCAGCGCGAAGACGCCCGACGTGATCCGATCCTGGGGCGCGGGCGAACACGATCAGGGCCGCAAGTTGCTGCGCCGATTGGCAGACACGGGCGTGTTCGGGCTCGGCATCGCCGAAGAGTTCGGCGGGTTGGGCGATCACCCTGTCGACCTGGTGACAGCCTTCGTCGAAGTAGGCCGCGCCGGCGTACCCGGTCCGTTGGTCGAATCGGCTGCGGCTATACCTGCGCTGCTGGAAGCTCTGCAGGACAATGCAAGTGCTGAGTTGTGGCTACCTCGTCTTGCGGATGGCGATGCACTCGGCTCACTCGTTCTGCACCCGTCGACACCGCGCGCCCTCGATGCCGACGTCTGCGACGTCGTGCTGCACATCGAAGGGTCGGCGGTGCATTACGGCAACACAGCGTCGAGCGCGAGGTCGGTCGATGCAGCACGGCGGCTCTACGAGGTCGACCCGGCTGAGTCGATCGCAACGGGTGCCGACGTAACGCAGGCAACAGCAGCAGCTTTCGACCGAGCAGCGCTGGCGTGCGCTGCTCAGTTGCTCGGCGCGGGTTATGCCACGCTCGACATGGCGACCGAATACGCCAAGGGCAGAGTTCAATTCGGCCGACCCATCGGCGAATTCCAAGCGATCAAGCATCATCTGGCCGACGCGATGGTGAGCCTCGAAATGGCGAAGCCACTGCTCTACGGCGCTGCGGTCGCCGTCGCGAACAACGAACCGACTGCATCGCGCGACATCTCAGCCGCAAAGGTCGCGTGTGGAGACGCCGCCTATCGCGCAGCGCGAAAGTCGTTGCAAACGCACGGCGCAATCGGGTACACCGCCGAATACGACCTTTCCCTGTGGCTCACCAAGATCCGCGCTCTGCTCGTCGCGTGGGGCACCCCAGCGATACACCGTCAACGCGTAGCCGATTCCTTGCGGACCGTGTCATGAGCCCGCCGACCGACGAGCAGCTCACGCTGGCAGCGACCGTCCGCGCGGTCGTCGCCAAACATGCAGGCCCGACTGCGGTGCGAGCGGCCGCCTCGAGCGAACGCGGCTACGACGAAAAGCTGTGGGCATTGTTGTGCAACCAGATCGGAGTCGCGGCATTGGCCGTGCCGGAGGAGTACGGCGGAATCGGAGCGGGCCTCGTCGAAGCGAACCTCGTGCTCACCGAACTCGGACGAGCGCTCGTGCCGTCGCCGATGCTCGGATCAGCCGTGCTGGCAGCGCACGTCCTGCTGGAGTCGAAGGACGCCGACGCGTGCGCACGACTGCTGCCCGGGATTGCAGAAGGCACCACGATCGCCGCCTTCTGCTGGGCAGACGCATCCGGTTGGTCGACACCGGGTCCGCTCGTCGAGAGCGATGGCACCCTCAGTGGCACAGCCCATTACGTGCTCGACGGCAAGAGCGCCGACGTCTTGATTGTCGCCGCACGCGCGTCGCAGGGCGTAACGCTGTTCGAGGTAGATCCGGGACAGGACGGCGTCGTCCGACGCACCTCACCCGGCATGGACCCGACGCGACCACTCACGGTTGTGGAGTTCTCCGAGGTCGACGCCAGACCCATCGCAGCCGCAGACGCCGACCGGACACTGGCGCGTGTTCGAGACATCGCGTGTGCGGCACTTGCCGCCGAGCAGGTCGGCGCCGCGCAAGGATGCCTCGAACTGACCGTCGACTACACCAAGTCGCGGGTGCAATTCGGCAGACCGATCGGCAGTTTCCAGGCGCTGAAGCATCGAATGGCCGACATGTACGCGCTTGTCGAAACCGCGCGGTCGGCAGCCGATGCCGCTTCGGCATCGCTGGATCCGGCCGACTGCGCGGTCGCCAAGGTGTACTGCTCGGAGGCGTTCAGCCACGTTGCAGCCGAAGCGATTCAGTTGCACGGCGGTATCGCGATCACCTGGGAACACGATGCGCAGCTGTATTTCAAACGCGCGCATGGCAGTTCGCAACTGTTCGGGCAACCCGACGAGTACGTCGAGCGCTTCGCTGCCGGCCAACTCGCCGAGCAGGCACTTACCTGAACTAATCGCGAGTGGACACCACGACAAGTGCCTGCTCGACGCCGGAACTAGCTACCTAGTCCGGCCAGACCTCGTTCGCCCACGATGCTCCGAATGCGCTGCGCGGGAAGACCCCCGACGCCATGATCGTGGTGTGCAACTCGTGGCAGATCGACCCCAGACGCTCGAATCCGTCGTCTCCCAATGCTTCCCACGGTGCCAGCGCCAAGTCGTCCGTCAGCTCCTCGACGGCTTGGCGCACCTCGGTGCCGAGTTCGGTCAGAACGCCGGCGCCGTCGAGCAGGTCCCGATCACGCAAGCCTGCAGCCGCGCCGTCCCACTGCTCTTGCGACCACCCTCGTAGCGCCATCGCCATGTCGGCGACGAAGCCGCGCTCGGTCGCCGTGTGCGTTATCAGCGCCTCGAGCCCCGACAGCCCGACCGTCATCAAAGCACCGGTATGTCCGTCGCCACGGTATTCACGAAGCAGCGTCAACGCGTGCCACAGGCGCAAATGCGGTTCTTCGGGCCACGTCAGCCCAGCGTGCGCGGCAAAAAGGGGTCGGCCGTCCGGCGCCGCCGAAAGTGCCGCTGTGGCTGCGAGATCCGCCGCCTCGGCGACGTTCGACGATTCGACGAGTCGGTCACCGAGGACAGCACGCATGGCTGCGTCGACACCGCGGACCCGCGCGGCAACGATCTCCTCTGGCGAACAGAGTGCCCACGCGCGGGGAATCGACTCGGCGATCAATACAGGATTGAAGTTGTAGAACGACGCGGCGACAACGGGAGCAGTGACCTCACCCATCGCAGCCGACCGACTGGCGAAGTAGCACATTCGACCTGCTTCGAGGCCTGCGTCTACGAGGCTTTCCGCCACGAGGGGCGAGAAGTACGACAGCGTATGCACGGTGTCCAGTGGTTTGGCGTATTGCCCGACTGTCGCAGCATCCATGCTTGCAACCTACCGTGCGGGGCGCTGCGCGCCTCGTGAGTCTTTCCGGAGGGCCCAGAGGCTGTTGCCGAATTGATTGCGGCTTCTGAGGGCTGCTGAGAGTCGGTGTCGTCGTTCGGTGAAGGTATCTGCCGATTCGGCGAGATGGGTCGGCGTTTCCCGGCTGATCTCAGGCGGTCACTGCGGTCATGGTGAACAGTCGGGCGAGGTTGGTGACGGCAGCAGCGAGGTGAAGTTCACCTTTCGCTGCTGCCAGGCCCCGGCGGGAAAATTGGCGTAGCCGACGTCGATCTTTGAGGTGACCGTTGACCGGTTCGACCACTGCGCCGCGTCGAGTGTAGGCGCGGTGCCCGTCGGGGGTGGCCAGCAACGCTTTCATCTGGGCCAGCTTGGTCGAATCCGGCGGCG
>NZ_JBIMSN010000124.1:0-505 GCF_043944905.1 Antrihabitans spumae | reverse complement strand
AACGCCTGCACTCGACCCTCGGCTACCGAACACCGATCGAAGCATTCAACAACTACCGTCACGCATTATCGGCTCTCTGTAATCGACTGCTGCGGAGGCGGATTTGACAAAGTCAGATACTCCGGGTTTGCTTTGGATCGTTCTCATCCACCACCACACGAGAACGGTAGAGTGCGATTCTCAGATGTATTGCAGACGACGAGTGGGTGGTGGTCCCAGCAGACGACTACGAGCCGTTCGATGAGTCAATGGTGATCGAGTTCCAGTACCAGATGTCGATCAACCCGATCGACGGCCACACCACACACCCACACCCCCGGCGACCCTCCTATCGCTCTCGCTTCAGCGTGCGTGTTGACACGCGCTACATGGCGAACCAGCCAAATGGCGGCGCGAGAGGACAGAACTGCGTCGTTATGGCGGTAGCGGAGTTCGCGGGGCTCACTAACCTGCCGCTTTCACGGTAATTCCTTCGGAGTTGGTGTCGTACATGAAGAAAGGTGCT
>NZ_JBIMSN010000123.1:0-27983 GCF_043944905.1 Antrihabitans spumae | reverse complement strand
TCATCGATCAACACCAGGCAGCTTCTGCCGCCTGAGGTTGACACAGGGAGTGTCATCGAAGCTCGCCTCCTTGGTCGGTCGGGGTACTACGCCGATACAGCTCGGTGGACAGTGGCGCGAATTCACGGCGTGAAAAAACGGCCTCGACGGGCAGACCGAAGACGTCGCAGATCCGCAACGCGAGGTCGAGGCTCGGATAGTGGTCGCCGCGTTCCAGCGCGCCGACCGTCTGCGGGTTCACGTCGATGGCTTCGGCGAGTGCCGCGCGGCTCATGCGTCGCTCTGCGCGCAGGACGCCGATACGATTGTGGATGGGGATGGTTTCCCCACGTCTCACCGGACTCATGCAACTAAGTGTTGGGAAAACTCAACGATCTGTCAAGTCCGAGGACAGTTAGCTTTCGCTGAGTAGACCGCTGCCGAGCTGCCAGCGTCGGGTGCTGCGGACCGTATCGAGCATGCGACGATCGTGGGTGACCAGCAGTAATGTGCCCGCGAAATTGTCCATCGCCGACTCGAGTTGCTCGATTGCCGGTAGGTCGAGATGGTTCGTCGGCTCGTCGAGTACGAGGAGGTTCACACCCCTGCCCTGCAGCAGTGCGAGTGCCGCCCGAGTTCGCTCGCCCGGCGACAGCGAGGCCGCGGAGCGCAGCACGTGATGGCCTCGCAAACCGAACTTGGCCAGCAGTGTCCTGA
The DNA here is from genome assembly GCF_043944905.1 of Antrihabitans spumae. Classification (NCBI taxonomy): domain Bacteria; kingdom Bacillati; phylum Actinomycetota; class Actinomycetes; order Mycobacteriales; family Nocardiaceae; genus Antrihabitans; species Antrihabitans spumae. Next base: position 27,287 of record NZ_JBIMSN010000123.1, on the reverse strand, counting down.
CGTCGGCGATCGGCATGTCGGGTACCGCGGCGGCGAACTCGTCGACCAAGGCTCCCGATGCCTCGAACAGTCGGCGAGCCTGATCGACCTCGCCGACGGCGACACCGGACCCGAGCATCGCCGTGCCGGTATCCGGTTCGATCCGGCCGAGCAGCAACCGAAGTAGGGTCGACTTGCCGGAGCCGTTCGGTCCCGTGACGAGTATGCGGTCGCCCCAGGAGATTTGAGTCGTGACGGGTCCGAGGGTGAAGCCATCGAAGCGAACCGTCGCACCGTTGACGGCAGCGACGACTGTCGCGCTGCGCGGGGCCGCGGCGATCGCCATTCTGAGGTCCCACTCCTTGCGTGGCTCCTCGACGACCTCGAGCCGTTCGATGCGCTTCTCGGTCTGCCGAGCTTTGGCGGCCTGCTTCTCGGTTGCCTCGGCGCGGAAGTTGCGGCCGATCTTGTCGTTGTCCTTCGACTTCCTACGTGCGTTGCGGACCCCGTGTTCCATCCAATTGCGTTGCATCTGAGCGCGATCCTCGAGGCTGGACCGGGTATCGGCGTAGTCGTCGAATGCCTCCCGCGCGTGCTGTCGCGCGATCTCTCGCTCGGCGAGGTAGGAGTCGTAGCTGCCGTCGTAGAGGTCCACGCGCTGCTGCGCGAGATCGAGTTCGACGATGCGATTGACCGTGCGCGCCAAGAACTCTCGGTCGTGACTGACGACCACCAACGGGGTCCTTGCTTCGGTTACGAAACTCTCCAGCCGTTCCAGACCTGCGAGATCGAGGTCGTTGGTCGGCTCGTCCAACAGCAGAATGTCGTAGCGGGCCAACAGGATTGCCGCCAAACCAGCGCGCGCTGCCTGGCCGCCGGACAACTCGGTCATCAAGGCGTCGAGTGTGGCGGTTAGACCGAGATCGGAAACGACCTTCTCGGCGCGTTCGTCGATGTCTGCGCCACCGAGTGCGAGCCACCGCTCCAGCGCGGGTGTGTAGGCGTCGCCGCTCGGGTCGGTCGCGAGCGCGTCCGCTGCGGCGTTCATCGCATCCTCGGCTTCGGTGACTCCGGTCCGGCGCATCAGGAAGTCGATGACTGTCTCCTGCGGCCGGCGCTCGGGTTCCTGGGCGAGGTAACCGACGGTCGCTTCCGGTGGCGCGAGAGACGTGGTTCCGGCGACGTCGGCACCTTCGGGAAGCCCGGCGAGCAACTTCAGCAGCGTTGATTTGCCCGCACCGTTGGACCCGACAAGGCCGATGACGTCGCCCGGAGCGACGATGAGATCGAGGTCGGAGAAGAGCGTTCGTTCACCGTGTGCGGCGGACAAACCATTGGCGCGGAGGGTAGCGGACACCGGACAAGAGTAGGGCGTCACCTGCGGTCCTCGAACTTGTCGTCCCGACGTGGCACGGTGGAGGGATGACCTTCACCAGCGAAAAGAGTTCTGTCCCGGTAATCATCCTCAACGACGGCAACACCATTCCCGCCCTCGGCTACGGCGTGTGGCAGGTCCCTGAGGACGAATGTTATGCCGCGGTCACCTCGGCGCTGAAGGCTGGCTATCGCAGCATCGATACCGCCGCCATCTACGGCAACGAGGTCGGCACGGGCCGCGCGATCGCCGATTCGGGCATCGCGCGCGACGAAGTGTTCGTCACGACGAAGTTGTGGAACGACGACCAGGGGTACGACTCGACGTTGCGTGCGTTCGACCTGAGTATGGAGAAGCTCGGGCTGGACTACCTGGACCTCTATCTCATCCACTGGCAGGCCACGGGCAAAGGCCTCTACATCGACACCTTCAAGGCCTTTCAGAAACTGAAGGCCGACGGCCGAATCGGCTCGATCGGAGTCTCGAACTTCACCGAGCCGACGCTCGAGAAGCTGATCGACGCGGTTGGCGAGGTCCCCGCTGTGAACCAGATCGAGCTGCATCCCAAGCTGATTCAGAGCGAGCTGCGCGCGTTCCATGCAGCCAAGGGCATCGCGACCGAGGCATGGAGTCCGCTCGGATCGGGTCAGGTGCTCGACGACCCGACCATCGGCGGCATCGCCAGCCAGCTCGGCACGACACCTGCGCAGGTGATCATTCGGTGGCATCTGCAACTCGGCAACATCGTGATCCCGAAGTCGGTGACGCCGTCAAGGATCGAGGCGAATTTCGATGTGTTCGGCTTCGAACTCACACCCGAGCAGGTCCATACGATCAGCGGTCTGGATTCGGGTATGCGCACCGGTCCGGACCCCGACTCGTTCGGTTCGTGATCCGCAGCGTCGACTAGCCGAGGGTGGCGAGCAGTTCCTTGACGGCGGCACGGCCCGCTCGGTTGGCACCGATAGTGCTCGCCGAGGGTCCGTAGCCGATCAGATGGATGCGCGGGTCGGCCGCGGTCTGCGTTGCCAGGCGTCCCGTCATTTTGATTCCGCCGCCCGGTCCGCGAAGGCGTAGCGGTGCCAAGTGATCGAGTGCGCTGCGGAAACCGGTGCACCACAGGATGACGTCGGCCGCGACGAACCTGCCGTCGGCCCAGCGGACACCGTCCGGCTCGATCGTCGAGAAAATCGGAAGCCGTTGCAGGACACCACGTTTCTGTGCCGCGCGTAGGGTCGGCGTCCATGGCAAGCCGGTGACGGAGACGACGGACCCTGGCGGAAGTCCGCGCCGAACCCGATCTTCGACTATGGCGACCGCGCGTCTGCCCAACTCGGGCGTGAACGGCTCGTCGCGGAATCGTGGCTCGGATCGAGTCACCCAGGTCGTCGACGTGACCAGCGAGATCTCGTCGAGGAGTTGTACCGCCGAAATGCCACCACCGACGACCACGACGTGCTTGCCCGCGAATTCGGCGGCGCTGGCGTAGTCCTTCGTGTGCAGTTGGCGTCCGGTGAATAGCTCGGCGCCTGGATAGTGCGGCACGAAAGGGTGCTCCCACGTGCCGGTGGCGTTGATCAAGCCTCGCGTTGCGATCGTGCGGTTGCCTGCCTCTGCGCGCAGGCGGCCGTCGCCGTCCCGGTCGCACACCACCGTCACCGTGACCGGTCGCCGAACGTTCAGCGCGAAGCGCTCCTCGTAGGCCCGGTAGTAGCGTGGCACCGCATCCGACGCTTTGACCTCGGCGGAGTTTGCGGGCAGCGTTTCGGCGAACGACATACCCGGTAGGTCGCTCACGCCATTGACGGTCGTCAGCGTCAGTGACGGCCAGCGGAACTGCCATGCGCCCCCCGGTGCGGGGGAGCGGTCGATCACGAGGAAGTCGCTGCCGGCTTGCAGTCCGGCCTTGTGCAGGTAGTAAGCAGCCGACAAGCCTGCCTGACCAGCGCCGATCACAAGCACGTCGACATCGGACGTACGGACCTCACGCTGCGCAGACGTCACGACGTCCATTAGACAACTCCACCGACGTGTTCTCGGAGGTGCCTTCGGTATTTCGAGTTGATAGATTTCCCCGGACAGACTGGCAGGGGCCCCCGTCGGTCGACAGCGGCAGTGAGGGGACATCGCCGATGATCGGTATCACCAGAGACGCAGACGTGGTCACTATCGAGCTGCAGCGTGAGGAGCGTCGAAATGCGCTCAACGCGGAATTGTGCGAGCGCTTGCGCGATGCGATCGACAAGGCCGCGGACGACGACGCACGGGCGATCGTGCTCACCGGTCGCGGCTCCGTCTTCTGCGCAGGCGCAGATCTGTCCGAGGTTTATTCGGACTCGTTCACCGAGACGCTGCTCGGCATGCTGCACACCATCGACGCAGTCCCTGTTCCGGTGATCGCGGCCATCAACGGCGCCGCGCTCGGTGCAGGCACACAATTGGCCATCGCGTCGGACCTGAGGGTGGTCGGACCCGACGCATTCTTCGGCGTACCTGCTGCCAAACTCGGAATCACGGTGGACCGCTGGACAGTTCATCGTCTGGCGTCATTGGTCGGGTCGGGTCCCGCACGGACGATGATGCTTGGACTCGAATCGCTGACGGCCGAAGACGCCTACCGCTACGGGCTTGCGAACAAGCTCGGCACCCTCGCCGACGCGCAGGCGTGGGCACACAAGATCGCGCAGCTCGCGCCGCTGACGATGCAGCATCTCAAGCTGGTCTTCAACGACGACGGTACGCAGGACACGGAGTCGCCCGACCAGCGTGCAGCGCTGTACAAAGCGTGGCTGAGCGACGACGCGAAGGAAGGCAGGCTGGCGCACAAGGAGAAGCGTCAGCCCAAGTTCATCGGACGTTAGTTGCGCCGCTCGAGACGACTGCCGATGCGTAAGGTGGTGGCGTGAACGTGAAGGGTGTGACCACCTCGGTCCTAGGGCTTGTCGGTCTCGGTTGGATTGCGCGCACGGCTGCGGAGATCCCGACCGCGATGGGTGCGTCGGTGTCTGCGATACGTCCGTACGCGACGGGCGCTGCGAACTTCCGCAACGGGACGTTCCACAACACCGAGCCGAGCGTGGCGTTGTCGACCAGTGACCCGACGCCACTCGTCAAGGGGATGCTGGCGCGCGGAAAGGTCGGCAAGCCGAGCAAGCCGGTACCGCTCGCGACGCCGCTTGCTCCGGCAGAAGCCGCCGAACTCGCCTTGACCTGGTACGGCCACGCGTCGGCGCTCGTCGAAATCGACGGGTATCGGATTCTTGCGGATCCTGTGTGGGGACAGCGGGTTTCGCCGTCTTCCAAGGTCGGTCCCGCGCGCCTGCACCCGGTTCCGGTTGCGCTCGAATCGATTCCGCGGGTCGACGCCATCGTCATCTCGCACGATCACTACGACCACCTCGACCTACCGACGGTGAAGGGATTGCTCCGTCACCAGAACGCGCCCTTCATCGTTCCGCTGGGAATCGGTGCGCACCTGCGACAGTGGCAGGTCCCGGAGGATCGAATCGTCGAACTCGACTGGAACCAAAGCACTTCAGTGGGTGATCTGACGATCACCTGCACCGAAGCCCGCCACTTCTCGGGCCGTGGACTTGTTCGCAACACGACGCTGTGGGCCTCGTGGACGATCCAAGGCCCAACGCGGAGAGCGTTTTTCGGCGGCGACAGTGGGTACGGCAAGTGCTACGCGGAGATCGGCAAATCCCACGGACCGTTCGACCTGACGATTCTCCCGATCGGCGCCTACAACGACATGTGGCGCGACATCCACATGAATCCCGAGGAAGCGGTGCAGGCCCACGCAGACCTCAATCAGGGCGATGCGAAGCACGGCGTACTCATCCCGATCCACTGGGCGACGTTCAACCTGGCCTTCCATGCGTGGTCGGAACCGGTCACACGGTTGCTCGCCGCCGTCGCGGATACCGGTACGGCCGCCGCTGTGCCGATGCCAGGCCAGCGAGTTGACGTACTACGGCCCAGCTCACAGCAGCAATGGTGGGAAGGCCTCGACTGAGCGGTTCGGGTGAGCCGCCTCACACTGATTTTTTATCGCCCTCGATTCAACTCGGTTCACTAGGCTTTGCTGCGAGACGCCAGCAAACGGCGTCCGCAACCGATGCGATAAGGGAGTACAACATGGGCGCATTCGATTCGATCAAGGGTCTCGCCGACAAGGCCAAGGACTTCGCTGCCAAGAACCCAGACAAGGTCGACGGTGCAATCGACAAGGCAGGCGACGCAATCGACTCCAAGACCGGCGGCAAGTACGCAGACAAGGTCGACAAGGCGCAGGACGCAGCCAAAAAGGCACTGTGACCTGGCCGACAGGCGCTGCGAACCAGCTGTAGGGAACTCTGTGCAGCGCTGACGCGTTGTCTGTTTACCGAAGCAATTCACTACCGGATCAAAGGGGCATCATGGGATTCGCGGACAAACTCAAGGGCGTCGTCGACAAGGGCAAGGACGCCGCTGCCAAGAATTCGGACAAGATCACGGGCGCTGTCGACAAAGCCGGTGGCTTGATCGACAAGAAGACCAAGGGCAAGTACTCGGACAAGATCGAGAAGGGTAAAGCGGCTGCCAAGAAGGTAGTTCCGCCGCAAGCCTGATTGAACAAGGAGCCGCAATGCCGGAAGTAGCCGCGCGAACCTACGCCGCGGAGTTTCTCTACGACCGGGATTGCGGCTTCTGCATGAAGTGCCTCGGTGTGCTGCACCGCATCGATCGACGCGACCGAGTACGGACCCTCGCCCTGCAGGATCCCGGCGCGCCCGAACATTTCGGCGTGACCGAGGAGCAGGCGTACGACCGCGCCTGGGCGCACGACGCACGCGGCGAGCTCTACAGCGGAGCGGGCGCGATCAACGCAGCGTTGTCCGGCGTGCTTGGAACCCGAATTCCGTTGTATGTGTACAAGATTCCCGGTATCCGCTGGCTGCAGGACACCGCGTACAGATGGGTCGCTGCCAACCGGTACCGCCTGCCTGGCAAGGGCGGAAGCTGCGCAGTTGAACCGCGCTGAGTTCACTCCGGCCCGGCGAGTAGCCGCTGCGATGTTGATCGCCGCGACACTCTTCGTCGGCGCCTGCGCAACCTCCGATCGGTCAGACCCAGACCGGTCCGCGTCGAGTGCGACCTCCGCGCCCACTTCGCCGTCGACAACACCGCAGACACTGCCGCCGGTCGGCACCGAACGCGGTGCTCTGACCGCACAGCAGCCGGGAGCACCGACTCCCGGCGCTGCGAGCGTCACGACAATCCGCTATCGCTCCACCTCGGGCGTCGATGGTGGCGGTACCGAAGTGTCGGGGACTGTCTTCGTGCCGGAGGGCACCCCGCCGCCTGGTGGTTGGCCTGTTGTGACGGTCGGACACGGGACGACAGGCGTCGGCGACGAGTGCGCGCCCTCACGCCATGACGATCTGCTGGGCAGTATCCGGCTGGTCAAGCCACTTTTGGAGCGCGGTTACGTCGTCACCGTCAGCGACCTGCAGGGCCTCGGAACAGACGGTCCACATCCGTATCTCGAACCGAATTCAGCGGCGTACGACCTCATCGACGCTGTCCGCGCCGCCCGATTCCTCGTGCCGGATGCGTCGACGCGGTGGGCTGCGCTCGGAGTTTCGCAGGGTGGTCAGGCGTCGTGGGCCGCAGCGGAACGCGCGAACGACTACGGCGACGGCCTGCAATTCGTCGGGTCGGCGAACCTGTCACCCGCGGCCGACATCTCCGGTTTCGTCAACGCGGATGGAAACGTGGAAGTCACCGTTCCACAGCAGATGTACTTGCCGACGTTGATCGCCGGACTGACGGTGCTGCATCCCGAGCTGAATGCCGACGCCTATCTGCACGGCGAACTCGCGGCGAACAAGGACACTCTGCTGGCCTGTACTGGACCGGCGGTGGTTCGCAAACTCAGCGTTGCGCAGAAACTTACGCCCGAGGATTCCCGTCCGAGCACGCCGGCCGACGTCGATCGGATGCGCGGCTGGCTTGACGAGCTGGCATTGCCGAAAGTGCGCGCAGCGGGTCCGATGCTTGTCGTCATCGGCGAGAAGGACACAGTCATCCTGCCGCAGTGGACACGCGAGGCGGTTGTCCGTGCGTGCGAGCTCGGCGACGTCGTAGCGCTGGACGCACAACCCGACCAAGCCCACGCCGATTCGAGGGCGGTGCCGCCGGCGGTCGAGTGGATCGCCGACAGATTCGACGGGATACCGGCTCCGAACACCTGCGGAGGATGACCATGGACCGTCCGAGTGCTGCCGCAAGCGTGCCGCTGGAACGGTTGCGGGCGTTGTGTCTGGCGTTGCCCGAGGCGACCGAACGGGTGAGTCACGGCGAACCAGCCTGGTTCGTCCGCCGTTCGCCGCAGTTCGTCTCGCTGTCGGACCACCATCACGACGACCGGGTCGGCTTCTGGGCGGCAGCACCAGCCGGCGCGCAACAGAATTGGGTCGAACGCGATCCGAATCGCTTCTTCGTGCCGCCCTACGTCGGTGGTCGTGGGTGGGTCGGTGTGTATCTCGACGTCGAGCAGGACTGGGACGACATCGCCGACATCGTCGAGGACGCCTACCGGGCCGTCGCACCGAAGAGTTTGATCGCTCGTCTCGAGTCGTAATCGCGGGTTCTGAACCGGCCGTTCACGCCGTCGAGGGCACGGTAGTATTCCTCGAGCTCGAACCCAGCGTGCGGTTTGTTTCGGCGCGCGATCACGATGAAGAGGTCAGCTATGCCGGGTCGTCATAGTGTGCCTACCGCGGTACGTCGGCAGCACAGCAAGCCGAAGTACGGCAGATGGGCGGCGCTCGCGTTGGTGGCGATCGTTGTCGTCGCACTCGGTGTTTTCGCCTGCACGAGGGTGTTCGACGGGGGCTGCTCGCAAGTGCAGCAGTTCACCGTCGCGGCCGATCCGACCATTGCGCCCGTCATCACCGAAGTGGCTGACGACGCGACAGACGAAGACCTCGGCTGCACCGCGCTGACCGTCGAGTCGAAGTCGTCGGCGCAGGTTGCCGCGTCGTTGGCGACGCCGGGTGCGGCCCCCGCGTTGTGGATACCGGACTCTTCCGGCTGGATTCTCAAAGCAAGCAAAGCGACCGGCTCGTTGCTGGACGTCGCTCGGCCGTCGATCGCAATGTCTCCGACGATCGTGGCGACCAAGGCCGGTGAGGCGCCGTTCTTCGCGACCTGGGTGGACGTGTTGCGGCCAGGTTTGCGGATCGGCGATCCGTTGACCGACAGTGTCGCCAGCGCCCCGGTGATGGCTGCGTTGACCGAAGTCGAGCAGGGTAAGGCAGACCAGAACGTGTTGACGTCGGCACTCGTGCCGATTGCGCAGGCGCAAGCGACGAGTACCGAGCAGAAGGACGTAGACGAGCGGCTTTCCGAGGTCGTGCGCGACGGCGGAACTGCTATCGCGACCGAGCAGCAGCTCGTCGCCTACAACGCTGCACATCAAGACGCGAAGCTGGCGGCGACCGTCCCGTTGACCGGCAGTTTTGTGCTCAACTACCCGATCGCGGTGACCGAACCCGCAGGCGACGAGCACGAGGCTGCCAAGAAGGCCGGTGTCGCGCTTGCCGATCTCCTAGCGGGCGGGGACGGTCGGGCAGTGTTGTCCAAGAACGGTTTTCGTGGGGTCGACCTGACGCCTCTCGACGGCGGTCGCGGTCTGGACCCGGGCGCCGTCGCGCCGTTGACGCCCACTGATCAAGATGCGGCGACGAATCTGTTGCGGCAGTACGCGGTTCTGGCTTTGCCGTCGAAATTTCTTGCGGTACTAGATGTTTCGGGTTCGATGAACGAGTCGGCCGGTGCTGGAACGCGCATGAACCTGATGATCCAGGCAATGGAAGCCGGACTTGCACAGTTCCGTGACAACGCGCAGATCGGACTGTGGGCATTCTCGACCAACAAGGGCGGACCCAACCAGGATTGGCGCGATCTGGTGCCGGAACGCCCTCTCGGAGAGCAGATCGACGGCAAGACCCAACGACAGATCCTGCTCGATCAGACCAGAGGTCTCGTCAGCATCGTCGGCGGCGGCACCGGACTGTACGACACCACGCTCGCGGCCTACCGGAAAGCGAAAGAGAACTACGACCCGAAGTACATCAACAGCGTCGTGATCGCGACAGACGGTGCCAACGATGATCAGGGCAGCATCACACTCGCGCAGTTGCTCGACACGCTGCAGAAGGAACGGGATCCGGCCCGCCCGGTGATCATCGTGACGATCGGAATCACGGCCGATGCCGACGCCCCCGTGCTCGAGCAGATCGCCGCGGCGACAGGTGGTTTGAGTCGCACGACCCGCAACCCGGCCGAGATTCCGAACGTCGTCGTCGATGTGTTGAAAGCTCGAACGGGACGGTAGCCGCCTATTCCAAAATTGTGGCCCCGGCCATGTCCGCGAGCCACTGATCCGCGAGCCGTTCGAGGACGCCGTCGGCATACAGGGCATCGACCGCTGCGGTGACGCAGGGCGTCAGCGGAGAACCTTTCGCCAGGACGAGGCCGAAGAACTCGGTCACCTCGTTGGGTCTCGGGAACTGGCCGACGAGGACGGCACCGGGGATCTGGGCGCCTGCGATCTGGAAGCCCGTCGGAATGTCGACGACTAGAGCATCGATGTCGCCTGCTTCCAACGCGGCCTTCGCATCGTCGTTCGTGTCGAAGGCGACGGCAGGAATGTTCGGGTGGAGTGTCTCGACGATGGCATCGAGGCTTGTCGAACCGCGTTGTGCACCCAGACGAAATCCGCTCAGATCGGCGAGGGAATCGGCTTGCGCGGCTGGATTGTCTTTCAGGGCAACGACAGACTGCGCGACCGCGTAGTACGGCGAGGAGAAATCGACCGAGTTGCGACGTTCGTCGAGGATCGTGAACTGGTTGATGTCGAAGTCGAAAGGCTTCGGTCCGGGTTCCAGTGCTTTGTCGAACGGCACGGACACGTATTTGATCCTGTCGCCGGTGTACCCGAGTTTTTCGGCAACCGTTTTGGCGACCGCGCCCTCGAAACCGTTTCCGTTCGCCGGGTTGTTGTCGACGAACCACGGTGGATAGGCAGGGTTGTCGGTCGCGATCGTCAACACACCCTCTGCCATCGTGGTGCCACTGTCCGGACCGCAGCTCTCGGCCGCACCGGTCGATGGCAGCTTGGTGAAGGCTTGACCAGCGGAACTGGTTGTCGGTTGCGCCGATTCGGACTCGCTGCCGGAGCAAGCGGCGAGTAGGAGCACGGCGGCGGCCGCGATCGCTGAAAGCCGGACAACACCGGCCGTGTGGATGTGCACGGAGCAATCTTGCCCGCGGGCACCGGGTGCGGCAAGGTTTGAGCTATGCCAACTCGGACCATCGACGGTCAATCGCTCGAGGTGTCCAACCTGGACAAAGTGTTGTATCCGGCAACGGGCACAACCAAGGGCGAGGTGATCGACTACTACGTCGCCATCGGCGCAGCAATGCTTCCGCACATTGAGGGCAGGCCGGTCACTCGTAAACGGTGGCCCAACGGTGTCGATCATCCGGCCTTCTTCGAGAAGAATCTGGCCAAGCATGCGCCGAAGTGGTTGGAACGAAAAGGTATTCGGCACAAGGATCGCGTCATCGAGTATCCGCTGTTCGATTCGATCGTCGGATTGGCGTGGCTCGGTCAGCAGGCGTCGTTGGAAATCCATGTGCCGCAATGGCGTTTCGACGGCGACGAGATGGGACCCGCGACGCGATTGGTGTTCGATCTCGACCCGGGCGACGGCGTCGGGCTTGCCGAATGTGCGCGGGTTGCCGTCGCCGTACGGGACATGGTTTCGCAGATCGGGCTGAGCGCTTTCCCTGTCACGAGCGGCAGCAAGGGGATTCATGTATATGTGCCGCTCGACCGAAAGTTGAGTCCTGGGGGAGCGTCGACCGTTGCCAAGCAAGTCGCGAGCAATCTCGAGAAGCTGATGGGAGATCTCGTCACCGCAACGATGGCCAAGACTGCGCGCAGCGGGAAGGTCTTTCTCGACTGGAGCCAGAACAATCCCGCAAAGACGACGATCGCGCCGTATTCGATGCGGGGCAGAGACACCCCGATGGTCGCCGCACCCCGGACCTGGGACGAGATAGAAGACGGGGACACGTTGACGCACTTGCGTTTCGACGAAGTTCTTCGCCGTTTCGAACGTGACGGTGATCTACTGACCGACCTCGATCCCGGCTCCGATTCGCTCGAGAAGTATCGAAGCATGCGCGATCCGACCAAAACGCCGGAACCTATTCCCGCGCAGCGTCCGAAGGTCGGTACCGACACCGCCTTCGTCATTCAGGAACACCATGCGCGGCGCCTGCACTACGACGTGCGCCTCGAACGCAACGGTGTGCTGGTGTCGTGGGCAGTGCCGAAAGGCGTTCCGACGACGACCTCGGAGAATCGTCTCGCCGTACACACCGAAGACCATCCACTCGAGTATCTGACCTTCCACGGTTCGATACCCAAGGGGGAGTACGGCGGCGGTGAGATGACGATCTGGGACACCGGCACCTACGAGACCGAGAAGTGGCGTGACAACGAGGTCATCATCCGGCTGCACGGCGACCGCGTCGACGGCCGGTTCGCGTTGATTCAGACCAAGGGCAACCAGTGGCTGATGCATCGGATGAAGGACACTCCAGACCCGAAGGCAAAGTACGGCAGGCCGACGGTGGAGATGCCACGTGGGATGGCTCCGATGCTCGCCACCGCAGGCAATGCCGCTGACCTGAGTGCGGACGAATGGAGTTTCGAAGCGAAATGGGACGGCTATCGGCTGATCGTCGAAATCACCGGCGGTGAGATGAAGCTGCTTTCTCGCGCAGGAAACGTTGTGACCGAAAGGTATCCGGCGCTTGCGTCGCTCGCCGAGGATCTCATCGACCACGACGTCGTGCTCGACGGCGAGGTTGTGGTATTCGACAAGTTGGGCGTCCCCAATTTCGGTTTGCTGCAACTCGGTGGCGCCGATGCCGAGTTCCTTGCCTTCGATTTGCTGTATCTCGACGGAACGTCGCTGCTGCGCAAGAAGTATGTCGATCGGCGACGTGTGCTCGAGGCGCTTGCGGCGAAGTCGCCCTCGATCGTCGTTCCTCCGCTGTTGGAGGGAACGGGCGCAGAAGCGTTGGCGCACAGTGCGGAACAGGGCTGGGAAGGTGTCGTCGCCAAGCGCAAGGACTCGGTTTATCTGTCGGGCAAGCGCGCTGGGACGTGGATCAAGTCGAAGAACTGGCGGACTCAGGAAGTGGTGATCGGCGGCTGGCGGCGTGGACAGGGCGGTCGGTCGGGGCAGATCGGAGCCTTGCTGGCCGGTATCCCGTCCGACGACGGACTGCGGTACGTCGGCCGCATCGGAACCGGCTTCACCGATCGAACGCTGCAGGAACTGGCAGCCAAGCTCGGACCGCTGGAACGCAAGACCAGCCCGTTCGACGAGGACCTACCGACCGCGGATCGCAAGGACGCGGTGTGGGTGACGCCGAAGTTGGTCGGCGAGGTGCGCTTCGGTGAGTGGACCGGCAGTCGCAGGCTACGACACCCGTCGTGGCGCGGTTTGCGGACGGATAGAAGTCCCGACGAGGTGCGGTTCGAAGACTAGCGTGGAGAGGACTGCATCGTTTCTTCACGAGAGGCGCTCGTATGCGTGCTGGAATGCTCAGCCTGTCCCGACTTCGCGAGCGGGTCGCCGCAGGCACCATCGACACGGTGCTGGTCGCGATGACCGACATGCAGGGTCGGCTGCAGGGAAAACGTTGCGCTGCCGAGTTCTTTCTCGACGAAGTGGTCAACAACGCGACGGAGGCGTGCAACTACCTCCTCGCCGTCGACGTGGACATGACGACCGTCGAAGGCTATGCGATGTCGTCGTGGAGCAGCGGTTACGGAGATTTTGTTCTCCGTCCCGACATGGCGACCTTGCGGCTCGTCCCGTGGCTCCCGGGGACCGCGTTGGTGCTATGCGACCTCGAGCGTGTCGAAGGTGGCCCCGTCGCACCGTCACCGCGGCAGATCCTTCGGGCTCAGATGGACCGGCTCGCCGAGCGCGGACTGCGGGCCTACGCCGGGACCGAGTTGGAGTTCATCGTCTTCGAGGACACCTACGAGCAAGGTTTTTCGACGGGATATCGATCGTTGACGCCGTCGAACCAATACAACGTCGACTACTCACTGTTGGGCACCTCGCGCGTCGAGCCGCTGCTCCGCCGAATTCGCAAGGAAATGGCCGGCGCAGGGTTGTACGTGGAATCGGCAAAGGGTGAATGCAATCCGGGTCAGCACGAGATCGCCTTCCGCTACGACGAGGCTCTGACCACCTGTGACAATCACAGCATCTACAAGACGGGTTCGAAGGAGATCGCGGCGCAGGAAGGTAAGAGCCTGACGTTCATGGCGAAATACGATGAACGCGAGGGTAATTCGTGCCATGTCCATATCAGTCTGCGCGGCGAAGACGGTAAGGGTGTGCTCGCGGGCGATCGTCCGAACGGATTCTCCACTCTGATGGAACATTTCGTTGCAGGTCAGCTTGCCTGCCTGCGTGAGTTGACGCTGCTGCTCGCACCGAACATCAACTCCTACAAACGGTTCGCGCCAGGTAGTTTCGCTCCGACAGCGGTTGCGTGGGGCATCGACAACCGGACGTGTGCGGTGCGTGTGGTCGGGCACGGTGAGTCGTTGCGACCGGAGATCCGCGTTCCCGGTGGCGATGTGAATCCGTATCTCGCTGTCGCCGCGTTGATCGCAGCCGGCCTGCACGGTATCGAGCAGGAACTGCCGCTCGAGCCCGCGTTCGAGGGCAACGCCTACGAGTCCGACAAGCCGAGGGTCCCCAACACCCTGCGCGCAGCGAAGGACCTGTTCGCGGAGAGCGCAGTCGCACGGTCTGCATTCGGTGACGAAGTGGTAGACCATTACCTCAATGCCGCGAACGTCGAACTCCTGGCATTCGAGGCAGCAGTGACGGATTGGGAGCGGGTGCGTGGGTTCGAACGTCTCTGATCGTCCCGTAGTCGGCGTGACAACTTACGTCGAAAGTGCACGATATGGTGTGTGGGACAACGCTTGTGCGATCCTGCCCCGGGTGTACTTCGACGCCGTCGACCGAGCGGGCGGCGTCCCTGTTCTCATTCCGCCGATCGGGTCGGGGCAACGCGACATCGTCGGCCGGATCGACGGATTGGTGCTCTCCGGTGGCGCCGACGTGGACCCGAAGCACTATCGGCAAACCCCACACGAACGCACGCGGAACACGAGACCGGAACGCGACGCCTTCGAGTTGGGATTGTTCGCTGCCGCGCAGGAGGTGGGGTTGCCCGTCTTCGCCGTGTGCCGCGGGATGCAACTGGTGAACGTCGCGCTCGGAGGTACCTTGCGCCAACATCTGCCCGACGACCTCGGTTACAACGACCATCTGCCGACGCCGGGGGTGTTCGGCAGTCAGGGCGTTCGCACGGTCGCCGGTAGTCGGGTCAGCGACATCGTCGGCGAGCAAGTGACCGTGCACTGCCATCATCACCAGGCGGTCGACGAACTTGGCCAAGGCGTTACGGCCACAGCGTGGTCGGACAACGGGGTGATCGAGGCGATGGAATTCAGCGGCCCTGCCTATCTTCTTGGAGTGCAATGGCATCCGGAAGAGGACGCGACCGACGACCGGTTGTTCACGGCTCTCGTACAGGAAGCGCGGAAACGGATGGGGGAGAACCGATGACGGCTGTGATCAATCCGGCGACCGAAGAGGTGGTCGCGCAGGTCGCGGCGACCAGTCTGGAAGAGACCGATGCCGCCATCGAACGCGCACACGTCGCGTTGGCGTCGTGGCGAGCCGTCGCACCCGGTGACCGTGCCCGCTTACTCCGTCGGTTCGCGGATGCTGTCGATGCCGATGTGGAAAACCTTGCACAACTGGAGGTCTCGAACTCCGGACACACCATCGGCAACGCCCGCTGGGAAGCGCGCAACGTACGCGACGTGCTGCACTACTACGCCGCAACACCGGAAAGGCTGCTCGGCAAACAGATTCCGGTGCCCGGTGGGGTGAACATGACGTTCAACGAACCGCTCGGCGTCGTCGGCATCATCGTGCCGTGGAACTTTCCGATGCCGATTGCAGGCTGGGGATTCGCGCCTGCTCTTGCCGCAGGCAACACCGTTGTACTCAAGCCTGCCGAGCTGACGCCGCTGACCGCAATCAGGCTGGGGGAGTTGGCAACCGAGGCAGGCATTCCGCCGGGTGTCTTCACGGTGTTGCCGGGTAAGGGTTCGGTTGTAGGACAGCGTTTCGTCACCCATCCGGCAGTTCGCAAGGTTGTGTTCACCGGTTCGACCGAGGTCGGCAAGCAGATCATGGTGGGCTGCGCCGATCAGGTGAAGCGGGTGACGCTCGAACTCGGCGGTAAGAACGCCAACATCGTGTTCGCGGATTCCGATCTGGAGAAGGCGGCAGCGACCGCGCCGTACGGAGTGTTCGACAACGCCGGTCAGGACTGTTGCGCGCGTTCTCGGATACTTGTGCAGCGCAGTGTCTTCGACCGCTTTATGGAACTGCTCGAGCCGGCCGTGGCCGGCGTCGTGGTCGGTGATCCTGCAGCCGAGGCAACCGAAATGGGTCCGTTGATATCGGCCGAGCATCACGGTCGCGTCGCCGGGTATCTCGATGACACGACGAATGTCGCGTTCCGCGGCAGCGCACCGGACGGTCCTGGTTTCTGGTTCCCGCCGACCGTCGTCCTGCCGTCCGGTCCGACGGATCGAATCGTCACCGACGAGGTGTTCGGTCCGGTCGTCACGGTGCTCCCGTTCGACGACGAAGCCGATGCGATCGCGCAGGCGAACGACACCGAATACGGTCTGTCGGGTTCGATCTGGACAAACGATGTCGGCCGTGCGTTGCGGGTGTCGCGGGCAGTCGAAGCAGGCAACCTGTCGGTGAATTCGCATTCGTCCGTGCGATATTGGACACCGTTCGGCGGCTTCAAACAGTCCGGGCTCGGACGTGAACTCGGTCCCGATGCTGCCCTCGCCTTCACCGAAGTAAAAAACGTCTTCATCGCGACCGATTAGGAGAATCATCGTGCAACGCTTGCTGGACCGGGTCGCTGTCGTAACCGGTGGTGGGAGTGGAATCGGCCTCGCGACCGTTCGCAGGTTTGCAGCCGAAGGTGCGAAAGTTGTTGTTGCCGATCTCGATACCGCTACCGGCACTGCCGTTGCCGAGGAGGTCGGGGGCGAGTTCGTCCACGTCGACGTCACCAACGAAGACGCCGTGCGCGCGTTGTTCGACACCACCGCCGAGAAGCTGGGGTCCGTCGACGTTGCATTCAACAATGCGGGAATCTCACCGCCGGACGACGATTCGATTCTCACCACCGGCCTCGATGCCTGGCGCAGGGTGCAGGAGGTGAACCTGACGTCGGTGTACCTGTGCTGCAAGTACGCGATCCCGCACATGCAGCGCCAGGGCAAGGGCTCGATCATCAACACCGCGTCGTTCGTCGCGGTAATGGGTGCGGCGACGTCGCAGATCTCCTACACGGCCTCCAAAGGTGGAGTGCTGGCGATGAGCAGAGAACTGGGCGTGCAGTTCGCGCGCGAGGGGATCCGCGTCAACGCGCTCTGCCCTGGACCGGTGAATACGCCGCTTCTGCAAGAGTTGTTTGCGAAAGACCCCGAACGTGCGGCGCGTCGCCTCGTTCATATCCCAGTCGGACGCTTCGCCGAACCGCAGGAGATCGCCGCCGCGGTCGCCTTCCTCGCCAGCGACGATTCGTCGTTCATCACGGCATCGCAGTTCCTCGTCGATGGCGGTATCTCCGGCGCGTACGTGACACCCCTCTGACCGGTAGGGAGACAACCCACTCGGTGAACGCCGCCGGTCACCAGCGGTAGGTCGATGGCGTTGTCGGCAATCGCTGGCACTGCGACGTCCCCGCGGGGACGTTCTGGTGATCCGGTCTTTCGGTGACCGGGCATCTGGGTCCCGACGAACCTGGTGCTCGAGTCGGCCTGCGGCTGATTGTTGGGGTTGTCCCGTGTCGCCTGGTCGCGCCGCTTCGACGTCCCCGCGGGGACGCGTGGGCTGGGTTTCGACGTCCCCGCGGGGACGTTTCGGCGATAATTTTTCTGTCGGTGGTCCGAGGTAGGTTTGTCGAACATCAGTTCTATCGAAACGGGGAGATTCGATGAACACCACCGCACAATTACCGACAGCGGAACGGCCGATCGAGGAGATCGAAACCGAAATCTGCACCCTCGCCGGGCAGATCGCCGCCGCTACCGCCCGATTCCTGGTCCTGCTGGCCGAATTCGACGCCCGCCGCGGCTGGGCCGGGTGGCAACTGCACTCCGCCGCCCACTGGCTGTCCTGGAAAGCGGGTGTCAGCCTGCGCACCGCTCGCGAGCAGGTCCGGGTCGCGAACGCCGTGACCGTGTTGCCGCGTATCGCGCACGCATTCGCCGAAGGCAGGGTGTCCTACTCCAAAGTCCGTGCCCTCACCCGGGTCGCGACACCGCACACCGAAGAATCGTTGCTGCGCATCGCCTTGCAAGCACCCGCGGCGCATTTGGACCGCCTCGTGCGTGGCCTCGTCCGACAAACCCGCACCCCCGACACCGACACCGACCGTGCTGGTGGGCGTTGGTTCTACGACGACGACGGCTACCTGGTCGTGTCCGCCCGATTCCGTCCCGAGGACGGTGCCCGGTTCCTCGCCGGGCTCACTCGCGCGGAGTACGAACGCACCCGCACCGACGAGAACGGTCCCGATGCCCCTGAACCCGACCGCACCGCACCGGCACCTTCGAATCCTGTTCCCGCGATGGTGGCGATGGCCGAGACCATCTGCGCCGGCGCGGGTTCTCCGGTTGTGTCTCCTGCCGCGGATGTGTTGGTTCATATCGGACCCGACGGGACACCACTCGACACATCGGATGCGCATCTCGACGACGGGCCCGGTCTCGATTCGCAGACTCTGGAGGCGGTGTTGTGTACTGCGTCGGTGCGGCTGATCCGTCACGGGCGTCTCGGGCCGACTATTGCCTGGGATACATCTCAGCGTCGTCCGAGTCGAACCCTGTTGCGGCAGTTGGTGATCCGGGATCGGTGCTGCACGGTGCCGGGCTGCGGCCGCACGAGGTTTCTGCATGCGCATCACGTGGTCTACTTTTCGCGGGGCGGCCCGACCGATCTCGACAATTTGACCCTGCTGTGCGGTGAGCATCACCGGGCGTTGCACGACGGATTGTTCACCATTACTGCCGAGGGCAATCAGAAGTTCACCTTCGCCGACCTCAACGGACGCAGAATCGATTACGCCCCACTGCTGTCGGGTGACGTCGACGATCTCAGCCGCCGTTATCGCCACATCGACCCCGATGCCGTCACTGCCGATTGGTCCGGTGAACCGCTCGATGCCAGTTTCGCCACCGATGTGCTGCTCCGCAACTGGGACCTGGAGAAACGCCGCCGCGACACCGACACTCTGGCAGCGGCCTAGACTTTCCGGCGGGTAGTCCGGCAGCAGACCTCTCCGGACTCGAGTAGATTCACTCGTGCGGTTGCTAGTGCTCGAGTCCTATCGTCGGGGAATGAGGCGCACACGTATCGTTCCCGCGTTACTCATCGGTGCTACCGCCATGGCGCTGACGAGTTGCGGCATCTTCGGCACGGCTGACGACGAGCGGCTCGCGAAAGACATTGCGGAGCAAGAATTTCCCGGTCAACTCGAACTGATCGATGCGCGTAACCTCTGGCCCGCGCAGGGTGGGTCCGAGGTCACGTTCGCAATCGTCGGAGACGCGGACGCGGTGGTGCGTTTACGGATCGACTCGGACAAGGCGGACGGCTCGGGACGATGTGACGGAACATCCTGTGCCGCAGCGCTTACGGAGAAGGTGACGCGGGCTCGGGAACTAGCGTCGGAGACGCGAGCTTTGCTCGACAGCTTCGATGCGTGCGGGCATCCGGTTGTCGGCTTGAACGAGCAGGCAACGATTCCGTGGGTGGCAGGGTCGGTGACCAACGAGAACGTGACGACCGTCTTGGCCGAACTCACCAGTTGTGCCGAGCAATGGCGCGATACAGCTGCCGAACGAGGAATTGTGTTGGCGCCGGACCGGACTCGGCTCGGAGTGAACATCGTCGATCCCGATACTGCCGCCAGGTTGCCCGACGCGGATTCGGATCTGCCGTCGTTGATTCGGCTGAGCTTCGGCGACCGGACCGTGGCATTGACGCGCGACGCGTATCTGAGCGCAAGCGTGCCCGTTGCAGTTGGCGAACCCGTCGCATCGATGCGGATTGTCGTGCCATTCGACCAAGGCCAGGAATACGAAAGCCGGGTCATTCCCAACGTCGAGAAATGGTTGAACGCAAACAACCTCGATCTGGGTATCTCTCAGGCCGGCATGCTGGGTGTAACTGCGTTGGAGCCAGGGACTGTCGACCGCATTAACGGATACGTAGTCGTGTGCGACCCACCGCCGCAGGGCAAGCAATGCATCGGAGACCACGCAGTCGGCGTGGTGACCGACCTCGACGGCAATCCGACGGGTGAGTTCACCTTGTACCGGGACCTACGTGACGGAACCGGTGTGTTGCGGTTGCCGACGCCTTGAGGACGGGTCGCGGAATTGCTGCGCGAGCGCGAGGGCCACAGCAACCAACGTCATCGGGACGGCCACGAGGAGAAGGCTGCCCCACCAGCCTGACCAGTTCGCTAGTGCCACAACAGCCAAACAGAGGATTGCGGCGACCGCCGTCCAGGAAATCCATCGTCGCATCCACGTCGCAGCAAATAGTGCCGGTGCGCCGAGGAGGGCTCCGAAGCCGAGAAGTGGCCACACGCCGAACACGTAGACGACGGAGGACTCACAGTTCGCGTCATCGGGCGCACGATCGAGACGAAACTCCCCGATCTTGGAACACTCCAAAGACACAGTCGATACCGGTTCCCAAGCGGCAAACGTCATAGAGGCGACGGCGATGACGAACAACACCGACCACCCTGCTCGCAATACCGTCACCTGCCCAGGCTACTGGGCTACCCCGGCAACCGAATTCGACGAGAACGACGTCCACAAACTGAACCGAGGAGATGTTCGTCATGACTAGATATGCCGATGTCGTCGATACCGACGAATGCTTCTACCTCTCCGACGACGCACTCGATGATCAAACGGACACGCTCACCTACTCGGAAGGGAAGTATCTCGATCCCGGCGAGGGGATCCTGCGAATCACAACGCAGATCACCTTCGGACTCGTTCGAATCGAGGTCGAGACCTTCGATGACGCACTGCCGCCTGAAAGTACCGAGCAGTGGGACGGCGTCGAAGAAGCTTATTACCGGACGCAGCTGGGATTGCAGCGAGTTCGTAGCAGCGAGCTCGAAGAATGCCAAGGTGAATTGGCCGGACCGGTGACACAGCCCGGCCCCGCAATCGTGCATGTCCGGGCACATTGGAACAACCGCGTTCAACCGCCCAGCCCGCTGGGTGTCCCGGTCGTAGCTCACTACCTGCTCCAGATTTGGCAACAATCTTCTTAGCTGAGTCCAGCGTGCTGAGGTGACCGGGCGTCTGTTTTCATGTCGCCCATGTCGATCGCCGAGGTCCTACGTTGCTGTTGAAGCAAGATCCCTGTGCAGCAGGCGATTCCAACGATGATCCACCCCGCGTCGAATACGCCGGCGTCGCGGCTGACGAAGCCGAAGACCAGTGCGAGTGGCAGAAACACCACCCAGGTCAGAGTGCTCACCCCGGATGCGACGCCTGTCCGGATGGTCGAGGGAACCTCGTCGTGCAACAGCTTGCTCGCGTGGATTCCGGCGGCGACGACAACGACGGCAAGTGCGACCTGGGCGCACGTCACGGCCGCGATGTTATGCACGGTCGCCGGAACGATGGCGGCAACGATCATGACGGCGACCAGCGGGACCAGATGTGCTGCCCGGTCGAATTGCAGTCGCCCAGCAAGGAGGCCACCGAGTCCGAGCGAGGCGATCAATCCCGCCCACAACGGTCCGTAGAGCACCGGCGATGCGTCTAGGGCGCCCAACCACAACGGTCCGAACTCGAAGACCACCTGTGTGACAAGCGCAGTGAGCATGCCGAGCACGATGATCGGTAGGAGTCGGCATCGACGGGTGATGGTCGTAATGGTCAGCGCGACGTGTGCGCGCAGTGCTGCCGGCTCGCCTGCGCGATGAAGCTGCGGCTCGCGAAAACGGAGCAACGCCACGATCGAGAGTGCCGCGATCGGAACCGTTGCAAAGTAGGTGACTCGTGTCGATACAAGACCGGCGAGCAGCCCTCCGGCGAGCGAACTACCAACCAGCGCAGCACTGTTGACCATCCGGATCCTGCCGAGGCAGCGCTCGTAGGCGTCGCTGTCGCCGGTCTCTTCGAGCACCGTGTCGTACACGATCGCGTCCATCGTGCCGGAATACATCGCGAAGTAGATGCCGAGGATCAGTGCGCTGAGAATGTAGAGCGGGACGCCCGTGGAGAGGCCACCGACAAGTGCGGTCCCGGTCAGCGCGAGGCTGGAGATCACCAGCACGCCACGCCTGCTCCAGCGATCGGCAAGGATTCCGGACGGAAACTCGACGATCGGAACCACGGCCGCATACGCCGCAGCCATCACCCCGACGCTCGCTGCATCGAAGCCGATTTCCATCATGAACAGTTTTTCGACGGGTAGCCAGAGCATGATTCCTTGAAGCATCGCGGCGATGTGCAGCGGCAGTAGTCGGCATCGCAGTGTCTCGGCGAGGGCGGGAGATGTTGCGGACATGACGGTTGCTCCTCGTGATCGCATCGGAAGTGATGCGGATACGTCGAGGCGGAGCTGTCGGTCTCGACGTCACCTACGAAGGAATCTTCAGAAACCGAAAGGTGGACCCATGAAGTATCTGGTGCTGATCTACAGCAATCCGACCAGTTGGACCGACCCGCCCAGACCCGAGGACGAATGGGGTTGGCGCGAACACCTCGCCGTCAACGCCGACCTGATCGAGTCCGGTGAGTTGATCAGCGCGCACCCGCTTGCAGCGCCGCCCGCGACCAAGACGGTCCGCGTGCGGGACGGGATCGTGTCGACGACCGACGGTCCGTACGCGGAGGCGAAGGAGTATCTGGCCGGTTACTACCTAGTCGAATGCGAGAGCTTCGACCGGGCGCTGGAGATCGCGGCGCAAATGCCCGATGCCAGGATCAGTGGCGTCGAGGTGCGGCCCGTGATGGGTAACGAGGGCCTCGAGATGTAAATGACCGAAGTCTTACGGGCGCCGATTTGTCTGCTTCTACCGGATTGTCCGGCGTTAGGCTGAGCCCATGAAAACCCGAGTTGCGCTGATTGTCGGAGCTGCAATCGTCGCGGTGGCCGGACTCGCGATCACGGCCGCTGTCCGCCCGAACCTGGTGCGCAACACATCGACCCATCCACGGACGTGGGCACTCGCTGCCGCGGCAATTGCGGCACTGCTGCTGGTCGGGTGGATCGTCTACAAGATCACCAAACGCCGGTGGCCCGCCTACGTCGTGTCCGGCATCGGCGTGCTCGTGCTCGTCGCACTCGTTGTGGTGCCGACGTTCCGCTCGACGACGGTCGACGAAGCGGATCCACTTGCGAGCGTGAGTCGGACGGAAGGGAGTCCGCCGCCAGGTGGCTCGAGTGCAGGCGTCTCGGACGCCCCGCCGGCTGGTCCACGGCTTGTCGCAACCGCAGAGTTCGTCGGCATCGATCACACGGCCGAGGGCGTCGCGAAGCTGATCGATCTCGGTACCGGCGAACGAATCGTCCGGCTCGAAAACTTCGACGTCGAACCCGGACCCGACTATCGCGTCTACTTCTCGGCGGGCTCCGATCAGCAGCGACCGGACGGTGGGATCGAACTCGGCGCGCTCAAAGGAACGCGCGGAGACCAGAACTACGAGCTACCCGACGGCGTCGACATCGGACCGGAACACACACTGCTGATCTGGTGCCGCGCTTTCGCGGTTCCGGTCGCGAACGCAACGATCCTTGTTGGTTGAAGCAGTGGTCTAGAGCGCAATACCCATCGCGACACCCGCCCCACAGATGACGACGACGATCACCAACGCGATCACGTCCCGTAGCCCCGGACGTGACGTGTATGCGGTCAGCTGACCGGTGCCACCGCGAGCGGTGATGGCCTCGCCGAGTTCACCGGCACGCCGCATCGCGACAGCCATGGCTGCCGTGACGACGTCGATCAGCGCGTTGTCGTCGCGACTGTGTGCCGGTCGGCCGCCCTTGGGGCGAAGCTTTCGCGCGGCACGCAGGATCCGCATCTCTTCGATGAGCAGCGGCAGGCTGCGCAGGCAGAGTGCGATCGCAACCGCGCATTCGTCGACGGGGACGCGCAACTTGCGCAGCGGAGCGCCGAGAGTTGCTATGGCAGGAGCGATTTCGTTGAGCGCGGTCGTCCAGGCGATCATCATCGACGACGAAAGCAGCAGGAGGCTGAACACAGTGACCTGCAGATAGCGAACGACGGCGTCCATGCCGATCGGTGCGTTGATCAGGCCGCCGAGCACCATAAGTCCCCAGACCCACCAGGGGAGTCGGGGCAATGCGCGCAGCGGCACCTTCGCTGCCACACCGGAACCGATCAGGAATGCGGTGATCAGGCCGAGGACAGGCCACGTCGGCAGCACCATCAGTAGCAAGCTGATCGCAAGGACGGCAAGAAGTTTGGTTCCCGCCCACAGTTCGTGGACTGGCGACGTTCCTGGAACGCGACGAAGAAGGACTGTGCTGCTCATCGTCGATCACCTGCCGGGCTCGGAGCGTCGGTCACTATTCGTCCCGAATCGAGCTTGATGACTCGATTGCAGACGCTTCCGAAACCTTCGACGTCGTGTGAGATGACGACGAGAGTGAGACCCTTCCGCCGCCGCAGTTCGCCGAGCAGTTCCACGATGCCGCGTCGGCCGTCTGGGTCGAGTCCGGCGAGGGGTTCGTCGAGGACGACCAGCCGTGGCCGGCTCGCGATGATGCCTGCGAGGACGACCCGACGCGCTTGCCCACCGCTCAGTTCGTCGATGGCGCGGCTCGCGAGCGTGCGGTCGAGGCCGACGTCGTCCAGTGCTCTGCCGACCTGACCGGATCCGATTTCCGGACCTCCCCACGACGCGATTTCGGTTCCGACCGTGCGGCGTTGCAATTGCAGGCGGGAATGTTGGAAGGCGAGTCCGACCTTGCCGACCTGTTTCGTCATCGCCCTGCCGTCGAGCTCGCAGGTCCCCGTCGTCGGTTCGACCAGACCGGCCATCGTCCACGCGAGTGTCGACTTGCCCGAGCCGTTTCCGCCGACGATCAAGACGCCGTCGCCTCTGTTGACCGTGAGGTCGATGCCGTGCAAGGCCTCTGTCGCCCATGGCGTTCCGGCTAGGTAGGTATGCCGAACGCCGCTGAGCTGCAGCAGTGGCTCGTTGGACGGCTCGTTCGGTAGGTCGTCGGTGACGGGTTGGTGCCAGACGGGCAGTCGGTCGACCGCACGTCCGCCGGACAGGTGTACGACGCGGTCGGCTGCGTCGGCTTCGGACTCCTGGTGGGTCACAAGCACGACGGCCATCGGATGTCGCTTGGGTAGTGAGGAAAGCAGGGCGACGAGTTCGAGTCGACCTGCTGGATCGACCATGGCGGTTGCCTCGTCGGCGATGAGCAGGCTGGGTCGGCGGGCGAGTGCTGCGGCGACAGCGAGCCGTTGCTGTTGTCCGCCGGAGAGCGAGTTCGTTTCGCGGGATCCGAAGCCTGCGAGACCGACCTCGGCGAGCAGACCTTCGACGTCGACTTCGGCACCGTCGGGCAGGCCCCACACGACGTCGTCGGCAACGAGGACCCCGAGGATCTGGCTTTCCGGACGCTGCAGCACCACCGCTGTGCCGCCGAACTTGCCGAGCCCCGCGGAGCCGGGCCGGGTGACCGTTCCCGAGGTCGGCGGTCGGCCGGCGAGGATGCGGGTGAGCGTCGATTTACCGGACCCGTTGTGCCCGACAACCGCGACGAACTCACCTACGTCGACGGTGAGGTCGA
Organism: Antrihabitans spumae; assembly: GCF_043944905.1. Taxonomy (NCBI): domain Bacteria; kingdom Bacillati; phylum Actinomycetota; class Actinomycetes; order Mycobacteriales; family Nocardiaceae; genus Antrihabitans; species Antrihabitans spumae. The sequence continues at coordinate 1,850 of NZ_JBIMSN010000123.1, read as the reverse complement.
TGCCGGACAGCGCGTCGGTGTCACCGGCCGGATAGCGATAGCTGACGTCGACGAGTCGGACCGGTAGCGGCGCGACGGGACGACCGTCGTCGGGGGCGTCGAGATGATCTTCGGCGGGCAACCAGGTGAGTCGGTCGAGCACGGCGCCGAGGACGTACCAGGCGAACACAGCGCCGATGACCGTTCCGACGATCGCGGAACCGCCGATCCACAGATACCAGTACTGCAGGATCGAGTTCACCATGCCGGCGAAGCCTTCGGCGATAGGGACCATGAACTCTTGGCGGGAAGCCAGGTTCGTCAGGCCCTCGGCCGTATTTCGGATGGTGTCGAAGAACAGTTGCCGGGTGACGGAGAAGGCGAGCAGCATGCCGACCGCGAAGGCGGCCGTTGCTGCGCCTGCCACTGTGGAGTAAACGAGAACGGACACCAGACCGCGGCCGCGGCGCTTGACGCTACCTACGATGCCACCGAGCAGCGCGCACGATCCGACGCTGAACGCGGCAAGAACACCGCCGGCGACGAAGGCGACCAGCATTGCTGCAGCGGTCGCGATCAGCAGAGCTCGGAGGCGATGTCGCTGAGCGATGATTGCCATTGGGATTGCCGCGAGGACCTGGACCGCGCCGAGGAACGGGATGATGTTGGCGAGCACGGACAGTGCGATCGTCAAACCGCTCATCACCGCGCCGGTGGCGAGCTCGATCGGGCGCAAGGGTCCGCGCGTTGGCAGCTCGCGGCGGGCCGTGGTTTTCACGCATCCAGTGTGCCAGGGAGTTCTGAGCGAATTGTGTGAGTCTTGCATTCATGCGCATGTACGCATATGTTGTCTCCCGTGGGACACGAACATACACACGCGCCGATCGGCGAAAGTGCATCAGGAAAATACGTCCGTCGCCTCGCGATGGCGCTCGGAATCGGCGCAACATTTATGGTGCTCGAGTTCGCGATCGCCATTGCGACGTCGTCGCTGGCGCTGCTCTCGGATGCGGCGCACATGCTCACCGACGTCGTGGGTCTGTCGATGGCGCTCGGCGCGGTCATGCTCGCCAAACGCAGCGCGCCGACCTACACGCGGACCTACGGCTACTACAGAGCGGAAGTGCTGGCAGCGCTCGCGAACGCCGTCCTATTGTTTGCCGTAGCGGGATACGTTCTCTACGAGGCGATCTCGCGAATCGGCGAGCCACCCGACGTGCCAGGCATTCCCGTGTTGATTGCCGGCATCGCGGGTCTCGGCGCCAACATCGCGTCGTTCCTGCTCCTGCGCTCCGGGGCGAAGGAGAGTCTCAACGTCCGTGGCGCGTACCTCGAGGTGCTTGCAGACCTCATCGGCTCGGTCGGCGTGCTGCTGTCCGCGATCATCACGTTGACGCTTGGCTGGCTGTACGCGGACATGATCATCGGCGTCGCGATCGGTCTGTGGGTCCTGCCGCGGACGTACATTCTGGCCCGTCGGTCGCTGCGAATCCTGTTTCAGCACAGCCCGGAGGGGCTCGACGTCGAGTTGGTTTCCTCGACGTTGCAGGCGCTGCCCGGCGTCGAAGATGTCCATGATCTGCATGTCTGGACCCTGACGTCGGGTATGGAGGTCGCCTCCGCGCACCTCACGACCGCTGCCGGCGCGAATGCCGACGAGGTGCTGCGCAGCGCGCAGGAGGTGCTGGCGAACGATTACCACATCGAGCACGCGACGCTACAGATCGAAGGCATGGATTCCGCCAAGCGGTGCAACGAATTGAGCTGGTAGGACGCTCCGCGCTCGTGAGTCTTTTCGGAGGGCGAAACCACCGAAAAGACTGGCTCGAAAATGGGTAGGTGAGTGGGCAGGCGACAGCACCCGGCGCAGC
>NZ_JBIMSN010000122.1:0-36394 GCF_043944905.1 Antrihabitans spumae | reverse complement strand
TGCCGACCTTGCCGTCACCATGCCCACGATCGCGTCACCCGCTACTCGATCAACGTCTCTGGTCGTCGGCAAACCGAGTGACGGCTTCATCTGCAACGTCAGCGACGGGCAACAATCGACCACAATCGGGCCGTCCTCGGTGATCAGTACAAAGTCGGGAATCTGCGTGTGCCGCCTGCCTTCGACCTGAGCGACCAGCGCAAACGGCTGCGCCACGATCCGAGTAACCGATCGGTCGAAGTCCGCGAAAAGTAGGCGGGCTAGTTCCAACCGCGACTCATACATGATGTGAGCGCCTTCGGTGGCCGACCAATAGGTACCCGAATAGTGCTTCTGTCCGCGTTACCACCTGAACGTTCTCCACGGTGCAGCTACTTGCAATTCCGCGGGATCGACGCGCTCCCACGATCCGCTGCGCTATGCGCAGTCGATGACACCGCGGAACTTCACGACCACCGACGTCGGCTCTGACAGTGCAGCGTCACAACCGTCGGATGTCGTTACCTCGCTAACGGCCGTTGTCGCCTCAACTCCGCTGTCTTGGCCGAAACTTGGCGCAAATCTTCACGCTCAGATGAGCCTGCGCCGAGTCGACACGCCGCGAGGCTCACAACCCAATCTCAATCCTTGGCCAATTGGTCAGACATTGGCCAACTGAATTGAGAATTGGCCACGCGAACTGGGAATTACAGCAACCCTTACCCCCGCGCCATGTCGACGAAGCGGCTTAGATGTAGTTGGTGCGCAACGGTAATGGTGGCTGTCGGACCGTTTCGGTGCTTGCCGAGAATGAGGTCGGCTTCGCCGCCGCGTGGATCGTCGCGTTCGAAGGCGTCTGGGCGGTGCAGCAGGATCACCATGTCGGCGTCCTGTTCCAGGGATCCGGATTCACGAAGGTCGGACACCATGGGGCGCTTGTCCGTTCGCTGTTCGGGGCCACGGTTGAGCTGACTGATCGCGACGACGGGAACTTCGAGTTCCTTCGCCATCAGCTTGAGGCTTCGTGAGAATTCGGAGACTTCCTGCTGACGTGATTCGACCTTCTTGCCGGAGGTCATCAGCTGAAGGTAGTCCACCACAATGAGATTCAGGTCGTGCTTCTGCTTGAGACGCCGTGCCTTCGCCCGGATTTCCATCATGGTGAGGTTGGGCGAATCGTCGACGAACAGTGGTGCTTCGCTGATTTCGCTCATACGGCGGGCGAGGCGCGTCCAGTCGTCGTCGCTCATTCGGCCCGAGCGCATATCGCCGAGCTTGATCTTCGCCTCGGCGGACAGCAGACGCATGACGATCTCGGTGCGGCTCATCTCCAAGGAGAAGATGACGCTGGTGCGGCCGTGCTTCACGGAGCAGGACCGCATGAAATCCAGTCCGAGAGTGGAGTTGTGGGTCGGCACCATGGAACGACCGGCGAGGTACATGTGGTCTTCGTTGTCGACCTCGACGCAGCGGACCGGAACGCTATCGATGCGGCGGACCGCGATGATGTACCGCGACGCGACCTCGGCGACCGGATTGCTTGCGCAGCGTTCCTTGTGCAGCAACGCCTTTCGGTGCAGTGTGAAAAGGTCTTCGTCGGTTGCGAGGGTGAGGGTGTAACCAGCCTCGGAGGTTGCGGTGCTGCAGCTGTAGCCGAGGCTGACGACAAGCTCTGCGATGGTACGAACGAGAATTGAACTGGTGCAGGAGAATTCGACCGAACCGTCGTCGGTCACCACACCTTCGGCATCGAGCAGTCCGGCGAGCAGTTCACGACGTTGTGCCTGCGATCCGCGTAGGTACTCGATCGGAATGTGCTTGTCACCGAATACTCCGACGGCGCGCAGTAGACCGGCCGAGTGGTGGCCTTCTGCTTCTACGCGGGCGATGATCGCATGTTCCGCAACGATATTCGCGGTTTCGGCATCGCCACCGGCAAGCCAGACGCCGAGTGTGTACGGACCGACGAGCAGGTCGCGCGAACGCAGCTGCAGTGGCTCGGTGTTGGCGACCGAGTGGTCGTCGTGCAGAGTGACCGCGATTTCGCCGGTAGTGCGGACCGCATCGTTGGCGAGGGTGGCGGTGAGCCACTGGTGCTCCTCGTCGGCGATGAGCACGGCGCCGTCGGAGAATTCGACCTCGTAGCACGGACGGTCGACCATGATCTCGGTTGCGGCGACGACCTTGGTTGCGCGGCCGCGTCCGTCGAGCAGTTCGTCGCCGACAGTGACGGCGCCCATCGTGGTCCAACCGCTCGGCGTCGGGAGGGGAGTGTCGAGTGCAAGTGCCTTACCGACACCGGGTCGGGCGGCGACGATGATCATCTGGCCGGGGTGCAGACCGTTGGTGACCTCGTCCAGCTCGGCGAATCCCGTTGGGACACCGAGCGAGATGCCGCCACGGCTGGCGATGGAGTCGATCTCGTCCATCGTCGGCTGGAGCAGTTCTTCGAGGGCGACGAAATCTTCGGCGGTGCGGCGTTCGGTCACCTCGTAGATCTCGGCCTGTGCGCGATCGACCACCTCGGCCACGTCCTGGCCGTCAGCGCCCGCGTAGCCGTACTGGACGATGCGGGTGCCCGCCTGGACCAGCCGACGCAAAATGGCCTTCTCAGCAACGATCTCGGCGTAGAAGCCGGCATTCGCCGCCGTCGGCACGGTCTGCGTCAACGTGATGAGGTACGGCGCGCCCCCGATGCGGCGCAGCTCGCCCTTGCGATCGAGTTCCGCGGACACTGTCACCGGGTCGGCAGGTTCGCCACGCGAGTACAGATCGAGGATGGCGTCGTACACACACTGGTGGGCCGGGCGGTAGAAGTCTTCGGGCTTGAGTCGCTCGAGAACGTCGGCGATTGCGTCCTTGCTCAGGAGCATTCCGCCGAGAACGGATTGTTCCGCAGCCATGTCCTGTGGTGGCTGCCGACCGAAATCTTCACCGGTTGGCGGCTGCTCCGAGGGGCCTTGGTAATCCGTCCTACCACGATCGTCCACAACCGCCATGCGATCGCCTGCCCCTCTCGTCAAGACACGTTGGTGCCGCTGTTAGCTCGGCAGCTTTGCTCGAACGTCCGTTCTACCCCGACGTACCGACAACCCGGCCCTGGCAACTGTGACAAGGGGGCTTTCGTCGGACGCTTGCAAGACCATATGGACTGACCGGGCGGTGTTCAAACTGCCCTGTGGACGCACTTGGGGAGCAATTGTGGAATCACGTGGATAGCTTTGTGCACCGGTTGTGGATAACCTGAGGATAAGTGCATGTCACAGTAAGATAACTGCAGCTAGAGTGCTGTTTTCGAAAGATTTTCACTGTGGACTAATCCCGTCGCGGCGTGTCGCGGAAGTGGCATTCTCGGGCGTGTTGGGTAAACAACCACTCAACTGCAATATGACATTCCCCACAGGATAAGCAGTCTGTTTCACAGCACCATTCAAACGTAAGCATCGGTAGACGAACGACTTTTGCGGTTGTGTATTCATTATCAGCAAACCCGTCGCGAACACGCACGCAACACGCCGAACGGCCCCGCGAACCAATGTTCGCGGGGCCGTTCGGTGAGCGTTAAGGCTAGGCGCCGACGACGTCCAAATCGAACTTCGCCGTCACATCAGGATGCAGGCTCACGCTGACAGCGTGCTTGCCTGTCGCCTTGATGTGAGCCTTGGGCAGCTCGACGCTGCGCTTGTCGACGACGGGGCCGCCAGCGGCCTTGATCGCGCCGGCAACATCGGCCGGGGTGACCGAACCGAAGAGCTTGCCCGAACCGCCCGCAGTCTTCACCGTGAGGGTGACTGCGGCGAGGTTCTCGATGGCCTGCTTGAGCTCGTTGGCATGCTCGAGCCCACGGACCTGACGGGCCTCCTGTGCACGACGAATGCCCTCGACCTGCTTCTCGGCGCCACGGGTGGCGACGATGGCAAGGCCACGAGGAAGCAGGAAGTTGCGGCCATATCCGTCTTTGACCTCGACGGTATCGCCTGGGACGCCGAGGTTGTCGACGTCAGCTGTAAGGATCAGCTTCATGATTGACTCCTCTCTCAGCGACCGGTGGTGGCGTAAGGAAGCAGCGCAACCTCACGCGAATTCTTGACTGCGATAGCGATATCACGCTGGTGCTGAACGCAGTTGCCTGTGACACGACGGGCGCGGATCTTGCCGCGGTCGCTGACGTACTTACGCAGCAACGTCGTGTCCTTGTAGTTGATGGACTGCTCGCTCTGATTCTTCGACCGTGCGGCCTTGCAGAACGTGCATGCCTTCTTCTTGATTACCTTGTCGCGCGCGGGCGGCTTCGGCATTGGTCAATCTCCGTAACTTATTGGTTGTTCGATCCTGGGAAGGATCAGAACGGGGGTTCGTCGTCAGCTGCGCGGGAACCACCGAAGGAGCCGGACGCCTGCGGCGCACTCCCCCATGGATCGTCTCCGCCGCCGGAAGGCTGCTGCTGATTCGGACGGCCACCGCCCGATCCACCGGAAGAACCGAAGCCTCCGCCACCGCCACCACTACCGCGATTGGCCTTGTTGACCTTTGCGGTTGCGTAGCGAAGCGATGGGCCGATCTCGTCGACCTCCAGCTCCATGACAGTGCGCTTCTCACCCTCACGAGTTTCGTACGAGCGCTGCTTGAGCCGCCCGCTCACGATCACTCGCGAACCCCGAGTAAGGCTTTCCGCAACGTTTTCCGCTGCCTCACGCCAAATGTTGCAGCGCAGAAACAGTGCTTCGCCGTCTTTCCATTCGTTGGTCTGACGATCGAAAGCACGGGGTGTGGACGCGACCGTGAAGTTCGCGACCGCAGCACCCGCGGGGGTGAAACGGAGCTCGGGATCAGCCGTCAAGTTTCCTACGACGGTGATGATGGTGTCGCCTGCCATGTGGTTCCTCCTGCGTTGTGTGGAGTCTGTTTGCGCTAGAGCCTAGGGCTTGGTACCGACGGCTCGGGGGCAGACAGAAATCACTTGTCCTGTCGCAGGACCTTGGTGCGCAGTACCGACTCGTTCAGCGAGAGCTGACGATCGAGTTCGCTGACCGTTGCGGGCTCGGCGCTGATATCGATCACCGCGTAGATGCCCTCGGTGTGCTTGAGAATTTCGTAGGCCAGACGGCGCTTTCCCCAGACATCGACCTTGTCGACCTTGCCGCCATCCTGGCGAACAACGTTGAGAAAGGTATCGAGCGATGGGGCGACGGTGCGCTCGTCCAGATTGGGATCGAGAATAACCATCAGTTCGTAATGACGCATAAGACCTCATCACCTCCTATGGACTGTGAACGGCCACGGACGTTCCGTGGCAGGAGGGTCGTTGCGTCAGCAACCTTTGCAGGGTACACGAGGGGTCGCTGACCTGCGAAATCGTCTCCTGGCCGCGCTCGGCCCGATCCGCGGGTACCCGATTTCGGCGTAGCAGCCGGAAAACCTGAGACGTACGCCACCTAGGCTGGTCGTCATGCGCACCGGTGCCCCCGCGGGTAGAAAGACGATCGCCCTGATCGTCGCGTCATGCGGGCTCACTCTGTTGCTCGCCTACTTCAACAAGGCCAGATGTGCCGGAGCGCCGTTCGACGGCTACGGCCGCTCCTTGATCTTCGACAAGATCAAGGACAGCCGGTTCTGCTACTCCGACATCCAGTACCTCTGGCTCGGACGCGACATCAACAACCACGTCTTTCCCTATATCGACGGCGGCATCACCAGCGGTGGTGCGCTCACGGGTGGCACAGTCGAGTACCCGGTCCTCAGCGGTGCCTTGATGTGGCTCGGCGCGACGGGCGCCCACAACGACGCCCAGTTCCTGCTCAACTCCGCGCTGCTACTGGCACCGTTCGCATTGCTCACCGCGTGGATGCTCGGGCGCCTCGCAGGTCGGGCGGCTCTGCTGTGGTCCATCGGCTCACCCTTGGTGCTGTACGCCTTCCACAACTGGGAACTTCCTGTTGTGTTGACCTCGGTCGGCGCGATCTTCCTCATGACGTTCGAGCGGATACCGCTGCGGCGCAGGGCAATCGGTGCGGCGATACTGCTCGCGCTCGGCTTCTGCCTGAAGCTGTACCCGGGTGCGTTCGTCATACCGCTCCTGCTCTACGTGGCGACCGGCGGAGTCGGTGGCCGAGAGTTGCCGGAGAAACTGAAGGGCCGCTTCGATATTCGTGGCGCCATCGCTGTCGCCGGTGCCGCGACCGCAACGGTGATCGCCGTCAACCTGCCCTTCGTGCTTGCCGGTTTCGACGGCTGGCGCGCGTCCTTCACATTCCAGCAGAAGCGTGAAGCCGACATCACCACCAATTCGATTTGGTACTGGGGACTTCGGCCGATGTTCGCCGACGATGCGGGGAGCGACGAGGCCTACAACCATGCGGTTGCCATCGCGTCACCGCTGCTCGTCTTCGGCGCGTTCGCGCTTGCGGTCTGGCTCGGCTGGCGGCGATTCCAATCCGTCGGCACCTACCCGTGGGTCGCGGTGAGCGGCGCGATGTTGTGTGGATTTATGTTGTTCCACAAGGTGCATTCGCCGCAATACACGCTGTGGCTACTCCCGTTCCTTGTCTTGTTCGCGGTCCCGTGGACGTCCGTCTTCGCGTATCTGGTTGCTGACGCCGCCATCGGCATCGGCGTGTTCCTGTACTTTCACACGCTGGCGACGAACGGTGCGGTCGACCTGATGGAGAACATCGTCCAGTTCGGCGTGTGGGGTCAGGCCATCTTGCTCGTGTTCTTCTTCTTCGCGTTTCTGCGTGCTCGTCCACGAGGTGCGCCACGCTCGATCAAGGGCGAATCCACTGCGCCACAAGGCGATCTGGTCGCCTCGGCGCACTGATTACGCACCGAGCGCTATACCTTCGTCAGCCCCCTGCGCACCGCTAGCGATCCCGCGAGACCGGCGACCGCCATCGTCACCAGCGCGCCGAGAATGATTGCCGCCGGCTCGCCCGGTTGCAGAATGTTCAGTTGGGTTCCGACCGTGACGGCTGCAATCGGGACGCCCAGTTGAGTCGCGGCGAGTGCACCGAGTGGTAGCGGCTGACCGAGTAGTCGGGTGACGCAATGGACGGCGACGGCACCGATTCCGAGCGCGAGACCCAGCCCGATGTAGCCGGGGTGATCGACGAGTTCTCGGAGATCGATCTTGGCGCCGAGCCAGACGAAGAACAGCGGTCCGAGAAAGCCGTCGTTGACGGCGAACAGCTGCTTGGCCACCCGCCGCGGCTCGCCGACGCCGGCGACTGCGAGGCCGGCTGCGAAGCCCGCCAACATAATCGACACATGACTTGTTGTCGCGACAGCGGCAAGAGCGAACAGGATGGCGAGGCTGACGCGGAGCTCGATCGCGAACTTGCGGTCTTCGGACAATTTGTGGACGCGTTTGCGCAAACCGGAACTCTCCAGGTAGCGCAATGCGAAGAACAGGGCCACCGCGCACAGGGAAACGACGACTGCCCCGATCGCGGCTCGAACGGCGTTGTCTTTGTCGATGACCAAGGGCAGCGCGACAATACAAGCGGTATCGGCGATCGCCACCTGCGCGGTCATCTCGAGAACCGACGTTCCGCGCAGGCTCAGTGAATCGACGATCGGCAGAATCAACGCCGCCGACGACGATGCGAGCAGAACGGCATACAAAGCGGCATGGCCGGTGTCGAACACATGGGCAAGCGCAACCGCCAGCACTGCAGCGAGAACACCGACGAGCGCAGCACGACCCGCCCCCTTCCCGATTGCCGACCGCACAGCTGGATCACGCACCGGCACATGGGTTCCCGCAACGAACATCGTTACCGCGAAACCGACATCGGCAAGGAAGGTGAACGTCGGCTCGGATGCGTCGATGATCGCGAATCCTGTTGCACCGAAGATGATTCCGGCAGCGAGCTCACCCAGCACGACCGGAATGTTCCAGCTCTTGCGAGCCGCAAGCAAAGGACCGGCGAGGCCGATCGCCATGATCAGCGCCAGTGTCGAGAAGCTCATTGGCCGAGACTGGTTCCGCCGGAGCTCATTTCGGAGCAGCGATCTTTGCAGGAATGTCGGTGTTCTCGTCGGTGTGGTAGCTCGCGCACACCCGGTGATAGCCGTCCGCAATCTGCAGCGGAGCGCCCGACACCAGATCGCCGCGGACCAGCAGGATCGGCGACAGCGACTTGCCCTTGTCGATCTTGTCGAGATCGGCCGCTACATGCGGGTTGTCGTGAGGCAACAGGGTGAGGCCGGCCGCGCGCAAGATGTCCTTGGCCTTCTTGTGCACGATCGGTGCGGCACGCAGTTCGTCGGTCAACCGCTGCACGTTCGCTGGATCGGCGAGCAGAGCGAGGTAGTCCGCCGCCGCGGGATAGTCGTGCTCGTCTGGGGCATCTTTCCACTTCGTCTCGGCCGGATCGGGGGCCATGTGTGCTCCTCGTGTCGAAAGTGCGCGGCGGCTTTCGGTCTACCACGAAGTGGCTGCAGTGCGCGGTTGCTCACAGTCGCGTTGATGCCGAACGGGAGACGACGTGCATAATCGCCACGTGATCCTCTCCGCCGCCGGGCCGCTGTCCGCGATCGGCGTCGGCTGATGTCACGCGTCCCTGCAGTTCGGAATCCGGACTTCTTCGTCGTCTTCGTCGTCGGGTTCTCGGCGGTGCTGGCGACGCTGTTCGAGTCCTTCACGAAGGTGTATTCCGAGGACCTCGCCGTTTACCGTTCGGCCGGCCAAGCGGTCCGGCTCGGCAGCGCGCTGTACGACGCCTCGTTCGGTGCGGAGCTACCGTTCACCTATCCGCCGTTCGCCGCTCTCGTGGCTGTACCACTCACTCTGGTGCAATGGGGAGCGGCGCAATGGCTTTGGGCTTTCGCGACGATTCTCGTGATGGCCTGGTGCATCTGGTTGAGCTACGACAAGGTGCCCGTTTTCAGGAAGCATCCGGCGATGTCGCTCGCTGCGGCGATGGTCGTGTGGACAGCGTCCGGTCCCGTTGCCGATCACCTCGGCTGGGGCCAGGTCGGCATGATGCTGATGGCGCTGTGCCTGACCGATTTGCTCGCTCGTCCGCGCTGGCTTCCTCAGGGAGTGCTGATCGGTGTTGCGGCGGCGATCAAACTGGTCCCGGGTCTACTGCTGGGCTACTTCCTGCTGTTGCGCCAGGCGCGACCGTTCGTCGCTGGTATCGCAGGCTTCCTCGGGGCAACGTTGCTCGCAGCCTTGATCCTGCCCACGCAGTCGCGGGTGTTCTTCTTCGACGTCGTGACGTCGCTGTCCGATCGCGTCGCTGTCGGGAATCCCGCGGTGTACGGAAATCAGTCGGTGCGCGGGGCGATTCTTCGGCTGCTTCCGGCGGGCTGGGCCGATTCAGCGTGGTTGATCGCGGTCGTCCTGACTGTCGCGGGTGCGAGCGTGGCAGCGTTGCGGGCCTCCCGTGTGCGCGGTTGGTTGGCGGCATTCACGATCGTCGGGCTCGGCGCGACCCTCATCACGCCTGTCGCATGGCCTCACCACTTCGTCTGGCTGATACCTGCGGTGGGGGTGCTGCTGACCCCGATCGGTCGGTCCAGCAGGATCCCGGCGACCGCATTGTTGGCGACCGCGTTTGTCGCGGTCGTCGTCTTGGCGCGGCTTCCGAAAATCGGCTTCGAGATGGACACTCCGGTTGTCGCGCCGCTGTTCGAGAACTCCCTGCTGCTCGCGGCGATCGTCGTCATCGTCGCTCTAGCGGTTCCTGGCAGGTCGCGTCAGCGGTCCAGCTGACTCAGCACCTTCGCAAGGCGGTTTTCGTCCGCTGTGACCGAGTCGGGTGTGAATTCCCATTCGTTCTCGGTCCACGGGTCGTACATCCGCAACTGTCCGCTGACCGGGATGTGCTGGCAGTGCCGAGACAGGGCGACGAGTTGCTGATCGGTCGATCGCGACTCGTCACCCCCGATGATCACCAGCGACAAACCGAAGGCAGGACCGACGGAAGCGAGGTGGATGATCTTCGAAATGTCTTCTGCGCTATAGCCTGCCGCAAAGTCGGAGAGGACGACCACCCGTGCGGGCGGCGCGAGATCGGCGAGTCCGTTGGACACCGCCATCTCCGCCAATTCGACCGCACTCGCAATGGACTCGAGCCGCGCCGAGATGTCCAGATGACTTCGCACGACGCCGGCCGTGATCAGCCGTTCCAGCGGCGCGGTCACCTTGTCGAGTGATCCGGTCAGGTCGACGACGTCCAGGATCGGAGTCGGAGATTTTGCAGCGAGGAGTCGCAGCACGTACGACGCCACGACCGGCGCCGCCGCAAGCGGAGTCTCGCTGTCGATCCAGAGTGGACGCTGCAGCGGCAAGCGAACGCAGAAGGGCACCTCCAGCGGTCCGCGGTCGGCTGCCGACAGTGTGCCGATACGGATGCCGTCACTCGGCTCGGTGTCGGACGACTGAATCAACCAGGCAGGCGAGTCCCACGACGCCAACGGACGCGGTAGTTGCGGATCGATCGTCGCGAGCTCACGAATCAGATGATCGGAGTCGTGCTGATAGGTCCGCTGTGCGGTGGTCACGACATCGTCGTGTCGCTTCTGCGCGACTGCCCGAGCCTCGTTGCCCGCCTGCGAGTTTCGCATCGAGGGGTCTGCGACAGCCGCGGTGAGTTCGTCGTCGAGGCGCTTCGTCGCATAGTCGCGCGCCGACACGAACGCCGCCGCCGAGCGGGCAGCGTCCTCGAAGATCATCCACATTCGGTCGAAGGACCGCGACCGGTCGAGCGGTTGGATGGACGGTGTCGTCGCGGGCATGGTCAGCGGCTGAGCTGCAGCTGTCGCAGTGGCGGGCGCAGCCGGCGTCTGGTCGTCGACCTCGACGCCATGGGTGGAAATCAGCTGACCGAGTCCGCCCGCGTACCCCTGCCCGACCGCACGGACCTTCCAGTCACCTTGCCTGCGGTACAGCTCGAAGCAGATGACGGCTGTTTCGCCGCCCCGCAGTGGTATCGCGAATTCAACGATGCCGCCGTTCCGCTCGTCTGTCAACGTTGCCGACAGTGCCGTGAACGCCGACCGTTGTGCCGCGGCAGGATCAACGCTGACGAGGCACAGCACGCCGTGGGCATCTGCTCGAACTTGTTCTAGATCGATTGCGAGACAATCGGATTCGAGCCGAACCCCGCTGGATGCCGGTTGGTTGTAGAAGACGAACTCGTCCGACGACATCGCCTGCAAACGGGCATCGACGACGAGTGCCGAGACGTCGAGCGGGGTAGCGCTCGACGCTCGGAAGCGCAGTCGGCGGTGCTGCAACGGCGCATTCTGCCCCGGTACCAGAGGTGACGACACAGGTCCGTCCTAGTTGAGAAGTCTTGGTTGTGATGGCTTTAGTTGCGCTGGATGAATCGGGAGAGTTGTGGTGCGGCTTCGCCTGGGTGCTTGGCCTGCATCCCCTCGCCGATCGCTTGCAACTTCCATTCGCTGCCCGACCGGTAGACCGTTGCCATCACCATTCCGGTGAACGCCATGCCACCTTGCAGCGAGTATCGAGCGAGCTCGGCGTTGGTCGTCGCATCGACGAGCCTGCAGAACGCATTCGACACCTGTTCGAAGGTGTGACCCTTGTAGGAGGTGACGATAAAGATGATCGTCGAGACGTGTGGCGGAATACGCGTCAGATCGACCGCGATCACCTCGTCGTCGCCCTCGCCTTCACCGGTGAGGTTGTCGCCCTGGTGCCGGACGGACCCATCTTTCGACGTCAGCTGGCCGTAGTAGGCGACGTCGACGATGCGGTCCTCGGCGCACAGCACGGCCGAGGCATCGAGGTCGATGTCAGGGGTGCGGTTGCCGAACATTCCGCGAGTCTTGACCGGGTCCCAACCGAGGCCCATCCGCAACGTCGTCAGTGCGACGCCACCCTCCTTGCGGAGCGTGACCTTCTGGCCCTTCTGCAAGCTGACCGGACGGCCCTTCTGCAGATTCACCTCGCCACCACCGGACGGCGGCTGCGCCTGCGGTGCCGCATAACCGGCAGGTGCAGGTGTGTACGGCGGTGGGGCCGCGGCGGGCGGGTAGCTGGGCGGCGGATAGTTGGGCGGCGGTGGCGTCTGCTGATACGGCTGCGGTGGCGGCGGCGCCTGCTGGAACGGCTGCGGTGGGGGCGCTTGCTGGTAAGGCTGCTGCGGAGGAGGCGGCGGCGGGGTGTACGCCGGCGGTGGTGGTGGGGCAGCCGGTGCCGGAGCGTCGTCGACGGATACGCCATGGTCGGTGACGAGTGCGGCGAAACCCCCCGCGTAGCCCTGACCGACAGCGCGGACCTTCCACGCACCGCCACGGCGGTAGAGCTCGAGAGCGATCACAATGGACTCGCTGCTCAGACCGTCGATGCGGTACTGGAACAGCTGGTTGCCGGAGGCGTCGCTCACCGTTGCCGTGGGCGGAGCCGAACGACCGAAGTTGCTCGACGAGTCATCGAGGGTGATGACAGCGCGTATCTGATCGATGTCCGCGGGAATCGCATTGAGCGACACAGCAAGTGACGCGGGCTGGCCGGCAGGGCCGGGCTGCAGCCGGACACCGGGACCGTTCGGCTGGTTGAAGAAGACGAAGTCGGCATCCGACCTCACCTTGCCGTTGTCCTTCACCAGCAGGGCGGAAAGATCCGCCGCGACGCTCAGCTGGATGGAGATGACGACATCGTTCACGGCGATGGGGCCGTTCTGGCCCTTCGCAAGCGCTGCAGACAAGACGATTGCCCTTCATGTGTAGGCGGAGCCGTCGAGGGTTTACCAAAGCTTTGCCCGACGCTTCCTAAACCATGTCCCTATGGGAGCCACTGTACGAGAGCCACCCCTTGGCGGCGAGAGTACGTGGACGAACAGGCCCGTGCTAGCGGCAATCCGCCGCGAACGGGTCACCAGTGCTCGGATTTTTGCTAAAAGTCGACCGTGAGAGCCCGTTCGAGCTTCTCGGTCGACCTGTATGGGCTGCCGCAATCGGTTATTGTTCTCCGCGGGTGCGATGTGGCCGGGGGCCTTGCGCTCCACGGCATCAACCACGTGAGAGAGCTGATATGGGCCAATTGTTCGAGAAGTCGAAGCGGGTTGTCGAAGCCCAGCTTTCCAACACGACCATACGGGCGATCTCCGGCTCGATGGTCGCCTACGAAGGCAACGTCACGTTCAAGTCGGCCGGATTCGGTGGCGGCGCAGGCGTTCTCGCCGGTCTCAAGCAACGAGCGACGGGTGAAGCGCTCTCGCTGATGGAGTGCACGGGCAACGGCCGCGTCTTTCTCGCGGTCAACGGGCAATACGTCACGGTCTTGAACTTGAACCAGGAGACGCTGCAGGTCGAATCGCGTCAACTGCTCGCAATGAACGGAAATCTGCAGACCAACGTCACGTTCACCGGTCTTCGGGGCGCCGCATCCGGCGGCCAGGGCCTCTTCACGACGACTGTCACGGGTCATGGCCAGGTCGCGCTGCTGTCGGCGGGCGGACCTCTCATTCACCTCGAAGTGTCACCGCAATATCCACTCGTCGTCGACCCGGACGCCTACGTCTGTTCGAAGGGCAACCTGCAGCAGTCGTTCATCACCGATGTGTCGTGGCGAACGGTCGTCGGGCAGGGCAGCGGTGAAGCCTTCTCGCTCCGGTTCGAAGGCCAGGGGATCGTGTCCATTCAGCCGGCAGAACGGTAGGGACTCCAATGGCTTTCACGAAGGTGAACTCGAAGGTCGTCAAGGTGCACGTCGGCCAGGCAGGCGGCGTCGTCGCCCGTACCGGCGCGATGCTGTTCTACACCGGCCAGGTCGGCTTCTCGCCACACCAGGTCCCCGGCGCTGGTCAGATGGGTGGCATGGGCGGAATGGCACGTATGGCCGGCCGCATGATGCAGGGTGAACACGAGCGAACGATGATGGCGCAGGGCAACGGTGAAGTGCACTACGGCTTCGCCGGTCTCGAGGTGCACGTCGTCGATATTCAGCACGGTGCGTCTCTCAAGGTCGAAGCGTCGCGGCTACTCGCCAACACGGCCGGGTTGCAGAGTTCGGTCGTATCGGTGATGAGCCAGGGTGGTGGTGGCGGTGGCCGTGGCGGCGGGCTGATGGGCTCGTTGCGTGGCGCGGCAACCGGTGCGTTGACAGGTCAGGGCATGTTCACGACTCAGCTCTCCGGCCAGGGCAGTGCGGTGCTACTTGCACACGGTGGTCTGATCGAATTGCAGGTGGGTGGACCAGCGCCGATCGTCGTCGATCCCCAGGCCTTCATCGCCGCCTACGGCAACGTCCAAACCGAGCTGAAGACGGCCATGAGCTGGCGTGACGCGGTCGGCCGCGGCGCCGGTGAAGCAATGCAGTTGCAATGTGTCGGCCAGGGCATCGTGTACGTCCAGGCTTCCGAAGAGAAGTTGTGAGCGGAGATTCGAAATGAGCACACTGCTGAATCCGTCGAATCTCAACGGCGACGACAACATTCCCGACAACAGCTACGCCTACAACATCGACCTGAACTCGCCCTGGTTCATCCGTAAGGGCGCGATGATCGCCTACTACGGCCAGATGGAGTTCAAGGCACTGACACATGGCCTGCAGGGCGGCCTGTTGAACATGGTGGCGCAACAGTTTTCGGCGCCGCTGTACACAGGCGACTACGCCGTTGCCGAAGGTTTCGGGAAGCTGATCATCGGCGACCGAGGCTACGACATCAACTCCTACGATCTCGAAGACGGCAACCTGACCATCCGTGCGGCGAACCTGCTCGCGTTCCAGCCGGGTCTGTCGCTGAATCAGTCGATCGTGCCGGGCTTCCTCACCCTGATCGGCACCGGCAAGTTCCTCGCCTCGTCCAACGGGCCCGTGATGTTCGCCGAGCCGCCGCTACGTGTCGATCCTGAGGCACTCGTCGGTTGGGCTGACTGCCCGTCACCGAGCCATCACTACGACCACACCTGGATCACCAGCTTCCTCGCGGCGGGCGCGGCGCGCTTCGGCGTCAACTCCGGCGAGGAGCGTCAGTTCGACTTCACCGGCGCCGGAACGGTTTTGATCCAATCCAGCGAGAAGATCCTCGACGACAGCATGGTCGTACGCACCATCGAACAGCAGATCCACGGCATCACACCGACCGGACTGCAACGCCTCAACTCCGTCATCGCCGCACAGATGGGGCAGCAACAGCAGCGGTACTGACGGGGCGAGGCAGAGCTCGCAGGAGTTCAGACGGTGTAGGTCAGCGAGTAGCTGGCCGTCGTTGCGTCGGTCGCGGTGTAACCGCCCTTACCGCTGATCGTGGCGAAGTCGGCTGTGCCCGATCCTGGTACGACAACCCAGTCGGCTCGAGATCCAGCTGCGTCGAAGGTGCCGCGCATCTCGAGTACGAAGCTTCCGGACAACTCGCCGATCGTGCATTCCATACGCTGCAAGCTCACGAACGTTCCGGTCCCGTCGGGAAAGCCATGCATCAATCCGTGCCAGCGTGCTTCACCCTCGATATCGCCGGTGTATCGGTCGTGCCCAGTGGCGACGGCGAGGCCCGATGCGCCCTCGACGGGTGCGTACTCGACCTGATTCCATTCCTTGCTCTCGACGATTCCTGTTGCAGTGCGGCTCATTTCGCGTTCCCTTCGGTCTTGGTCTGTGCTTGCCTCGAACGGTAGCCGCGCGAGCGGAGACTGGTCTTGAACAAACGCGAACAACCCGTGGACACTGGTCGGGTGGAATCCCTTACCGATCGACCGCCGCGTGGCTTGCTCGACCCGACAGCTGGGCAGGGCATCTATCGCGAGGCGTTCTTGCCCTCGAGCACCCAACTCGCCGATGTCGTCGCGAATCACTGGGCAGTCCGCTGGGATCTGCGAGGCGAGGACCCGTACGTTGTCGAGGTTCTGCCGGGCCCAGAGATTCAGCTGGTCGTCGAGGCCGGAGCGGTCCGCGTGCACGGCATCCTCCGTGGCAAATTCACCTACGAGTTGCGGGATACCGGCGACATCTTCGGAACAACCTTCCGGCCCGCGGGATTTCGGTGCGTCTATGGCAGGCCGATCGCTGAACTGGGGAACCGGGTCGTCGACGGATCGGAGATCTTCGGACCGGCGGCCACCCGCTTCGCGAACGGCATCGCGTCGACAACCGACCGGGCAGAACGTGTCGATATCGCGGAAGAATTTGTGCGACAACGGCAACCGGACATCACCGCAGTAACCAAGTTGGTGAACGAGATCGTGGACACCGTCGCAGGTGACCGAAGCATCGTGCGTGTCGACGACATCGCGGAACGGTTCGGCGTTGGGCAACGCAACCTGCAGAAACTGTTCCGAGAACACGTCGGCATGACTCCGAAAAGGGTGTTGCAACGATACCGGCTGCATGAGGCGGCCGAACGCCTGGACAACGGATCCGTAAGTCTCGCAGCGCTTGCCGCCGACCTCGGATACGCGGACCAAGCCCACTTCGCTCGCGACTTCAAAGCGATAGTCGGACGACCACCGACCAGCTACACAAACCGCTGACCGCGGTGTTCAGCCGACGATTCGCGCGGACTTCGCAGCCCGCAACCAGTCCGGGAATTCGCTCAGCAGACGGCGATACAGTTCCTGGTCGTCCACGGTGTCGATGTCGTCGAGTGCGAAGAATCCGGCGTTGTCGACCGTACGACCCTCCATGGTGTCGAGCTTCTCCAACACGCCGTAGTTCGCCTTACCGAGTCCGACGAACTGCCAAAATGCCGGTAGCGCAGACGCTTTCGACATGAGGGCGCTGATCTCGGCTCGCTTGCTGAACCCACCGTCGGTGAAGAAGAGCACAAGGGTCGGCATCGAGTCTCCTGCGCGAAGCGACGCGATGATCTCGTTCATGATCGGCAACTCGTCGTTGTATCCGCCGATCGGTTTGTAGTCGATACCGCCATGTGTGCCTGTCAGGTGCAGAAACTCCTCCGACCAGCCCTCGACTTCGTGCACCGCAATGTCGGGGAGGCGGGCGAAATGGCTGCCGTACAGATACGGCTCGAGCTGGCCGTCGTCGTCGATCTGCGTCGCGACCGGAACCATCCGCTCGACGACTCGGTGCACGACCCGCTGCTTGTACATCCGACTCATGCTGCCGGTCTTGTCGATAACGAGGACGACGCGCGCTCGCACGCCGGTCGCCTTCTTCTCCAGCAATACCTTGGCGACGGCCGACTTTCGGAGATCGAGCTTCTGCCGCTTCTCCAGCGACAGCTTGGCCTCGTTTGCGACGGTCCGTACTCCGGATTCTTGTACCGGGGTGCTGGCAGGTTCATCATCGACCGAGACACCGTGATCGGTGACCAGCGCTGCGAACCCGCCCGCATACCCTTGGCCGACAGCACGTACCTTCCATTCGCTGCCCCGCCGATACAGCTCGAGTGCGATGACTATCGACTCGCTGCTCAAGCCGTCGATTCGATACTCGTACAACAGGTTTCCTGCGCTATCGGTCACCTGCGCAATGGGCGCAGGGTAGCTGCCGAATTGTGCCGAGGTGTCTTCGAGCGTCAAGACCGCCCTGACCTGGGAGATATCCGCAGGGACCGCGGCTAGCGAAACGACCAGCGCCGCAGGCGGACCCGCTTGCAATTGCACCCCCGGACCGTCCGGCTGGTTGAAGAAGACGAAGTCTGCATCGGTGCGCACCTTGCCGCTATCGGTTACCAGCAACGCGGACAGGTCGGCGGACGCGCTCGATCGCACGGCCACGACAACGGTCGATGCGGACAGCGGGCCGTTCTGACCCTTTGCGAGAGAGGCGGTCACGGGGGAGTCCTTGATCGTTCGAGGTCAGCTAGTGGCAGAGTGCTCGACGAACCAGCGCACGATCTCTTCACCGGCTGCGACACCTGCGGCGTCGGTGACTCGTACGGTCGGATGCTGCCAGTCGAGGGCTTCGAGTTCGCCGTGTCGTGGGCGAATACCCGCGTCGGCGGCGACCAACATCTCGGCATCGAGGGCGCCGTCACCAGCGGCCAACACCTTGGCGCCGGACTCGAGCGTGCCTTCGTCGACGAGCCGTCTGCGAACCTCGGCAACTGCGAAACTTTTGCAGATCGTCGCAGGCATCGCGTAGATCTTGCGGCCTTGTTGTGATGCAGCCCAACCATTTTCGCTGCACCAGAGACCCCACTGCGGCAGGAAGTCGGCCGGAAGTTTGTCGAGACGAACGACGAGATAGCAGAACATATCGTCGGCGATCCTGAATTTGTCGGCCCAGGTGTCGCTTATGCGTGAGCGCAACTCGGCGGCGACCTCGTCGAGGCTTGCGCCCGCCGCCCGAGTAGCTGCGTCCACGCCGGCACGCCACTCCTCGTCGGGTGCACCGTCGACGAGAATGTTGCCGCCATTGCTTGTGATGGCGTAACGCCACGGCTCACCGGGCATGTGAATACGTTTGAACTGCGCGATGGTTCGAGTTGTCGTCGGTATCAGAGGTGTCCGAAGTGCCAACTCGTGCAACAGCTCTGCCGCAGCAACCGTCATATGGGAGACAGGCTTCTCCTTGGTCAGCTCGACCACTCGCAACGGTGCGCTCGTCGGTGCAGCCTTGAGCGCGGCCTTGGAATAGATCATGGTGCGGTCCAGATCGGTCGCGATCAGTGTGTTCATTCCGCGAGATCCTTGACCAGGCCCATGCACGAATACGCAAGGTCGGCAACCTCGTCGACCGGAACGCCGCGGGCCTCGGCGAGCAAGCGAATGTGTGCGTGCTCGGGCGCTTCGAGATCACGGACCAGCACCCGCCACGGCACGCGTCGCAGCAGCACCCGCGTCGTCTCACCGACGCCCGGCTTCACAAAATTGACCGTCGAGATGCCGTACTCCTCCCGCACCTTCTCGACCGAGCGCCAGCCTGCCCAGGTCGGTGTGCGATCGGAATCGAGGATGTCCGCGAGAGCGGTCGGAACCTGTTCGCGCACTGCGGGACAGCTTGCCGTCACGGTGTCGAGCAGGTGATTCGAGACGTCCTCCGACGCGAGTTCGCTGTAAAACTTCGCGCCGTGGAACTCGCCTGGACCGATGACCGTGTCGTTGAGCACTGTGCGCGAAACCAGGCCGGAGACAGTCGAATTCAAGCACGCCGACGCGATGAGGAAGTCGTCGCGGGTGCCGTAGGTACGGGCGCAGTAGCCGGGATCGGCGAGCACGGCGAGGTCGTCGTTGAACAGCGCGCCACCCTTGCGGTGATAGTCCTGCAGCGCTGCGGTGAGTTCGCGCGCGATTGCGCCCTTGCCGGTCCACCCGTCGACGAACACGACGGATTCCGAGTCATGATGGCGGGCAAGATAATCGAGTGCGGCGGCGTCGATCCCGCGATCTCGCACGATCGATACTGCGTAGTGCGGGATGTCGAGCCCGTGAACCTGCTTCGCCCACCGCCGCATCAGTATGCCGATCGGTGTGCCGGCGCGCGCAAGTGACACAAGCACGATGTCGTTGCCACGCTCGTGCAGGACGAGGTCGGTCACCACGCCGACAGCGAGCGCCAGGCGCTCGGAACTCGACCGCAGCACGGTGTCGAACAGTTCGCGGTAGGCGGCATCCGGCTGATACTCGATCGGCAACGACTCGGCGTAATGCGCTTCGCCCGCCTGGATCCGCTTCTCGCGGTAGGTGATATCTGCCTCGAGATCCAAGTGCGACAGATCCTTCAGCAGCCAGGAAACCTCCTCGGCTGCATAGGAACCGAACTCCGGCCCGTGTAATGGCGCAGTCATACGAGATCCTTCCTTGCCGCACGCAACGCGGCGGGATCTGTGCCCGCGACGAGAGCGACGAGAACGTCTTCGCCGGCCGCGGTGAGTACATCGAGCAGTCCGCCCGGTGCACGGAGCAGAGGTGTGTCTGCCGGCTCGTCGAGTACAACGACGATCTGGGCCGCGTCAGCAGGTGCATCACCGGTGTCGGCGCCGCGCGTCACCTGCGCGTTGTACAGGTAGCGCGGGGCATCTTCCCCGACTTCCGGTGCGGCAAAACGAAATCCCCGTCGGAGTGGATAGCCGTCGACATCGAGAACGTAGGCAGGTGAGCGTGTTGTGGTTTGAAACAGCACCTCGCGTCCGCGCTGTTCCAACTCGGCGGCAACGCGGAGCGGTAGGTACATCAATTCCTCGTGGCCAACAACCACTATTGCTCGCTCGGGATCGAGCGCCGCATCCAGCGTATCGGCAGCGGAGAGAACCGCAGCATCGAACGACTCCGCGTCCGAATGCAGAAAGCCGTGGCGACCGCCATCGGGCACTGTTGCAGGCCATGGCAATACGATCGATTCGACGCTGCCGGTCCGATCGGACCCAGGGTTGAGAACGGGGTCGGGGAGTCCCGCCACGGCGTCGACGAGCCCTGCAGGCAGCACTGCGGAACCACTTGCGAGGCTGACGAAGTCGATCTGCGCGCCCAGTTCGCTCGCTGCCTCGGCTACCGCGCGGCGGTGCGTGTCCGTCCGCATGTCCACGAGTGCCGCAATGATGTAGTGACGACGAGGGAAGTGCTGGTGCAATGCCCGAATTGCATCGACAGCAGTTGCGCCAGTGGAAATTTCGTCGTCGATCAGAATCAGCGGGAGGCTGTTGGCGAAGAGGTCGGGAGCGGTTGGCTGCAGCATGTGACTCGTTGCGTGCGAGTGGCCTTCCTCGAAGGCCGCAAAGATCTCGACGCCGGGAACGACCCGCCTCGTCGAGTGCAGGTAACACGTGGCGCCGATCCGCGCAGCGACGCAGTGGCCGAGACCCGTTGCGGTCTCGGCGAATCCGAGCGCGACGACGTCGTGGTGATCGGGTCCGAGCGCATCGAGAACGAGATCGCCCAACGCGTCGGCGGCGGCGATGATGACACTCGGCGCGGTCGGGATGTGCTTGCCGAGCACAGTGGACACAAGCAGATGGGCGCGTTTCGGGTTTCGGCGCAACCCCGGGCGAACCAGGTCCGGAACGTAGCGACCGACCGGCGATGCTGTGTGGACGATGTCGAAGCCGAGCTCCCTTGTAGCCCAGGCTGTTTCCGTCACCGGTCGACCAGTGCCGTGAGCAGATCGACGAACGTGATGCCCTTGTTGGTCACGCCGAATACCTTGGCGCGCAGCAGAATCTGATGGGCCCAGCTGCGATGCGGCTTGGTCTCGTTCATCTTGTTTCGGTAGCCCGACGCCTGCACGCCGCCGGCTTCCTTGCCGAGAATGTCGCGTGCATCGTTGTATTCCTCGTGCGTCACCGCCGAAAGTGCGTGCACCGCAGAGACATGCGACGGATGGATCACGGTCTTGCCCTGGATGCCGTTGGCGCGATCCAGCGCGATCTCGCGCAGCAAACCGTCGAGGTCGCGGCTGACGAGATGCTGCCGGAATCGAACAGCGTCGTGTTCGGCGAACGGAGTCGTACGCAGCATCGGGCGGAACATACGTTCGTGATCGGCAAAGTATTCCCACACGGGCCCGGTGATGACGAAGCCGGTGCCGTCCGTGCGCCCGAGATAGTTCACGATGCCTGCGATGACGTCGGCGACAACGCGGACGTCGTAGATCGTGAGGTCGCGGTCGCGACGAATACCGAACGTGCCGCACATGTCCGTCGCGCCGATGCGGACGGCAAGCACGCGGTCGCGATGCTCGGCGAGTAGGGCGGATATCGACTGGAGTTCGCGGTCGCGAGTCTCGCGAAAGACCAGTTCGGGCGACTCCAGAACCGGCATTGCGTACAGCTGCTTGCCGACCAGCTCCGACGCCGCTGCGATCTCGTCGAGGTACTTGCCTCCACTCTCGCCGGTGAACTTCGGCACGACGAAGCCCGTGAGCGCGCGGACCCCAGTGGTCAATCGTTCCGCGATCCCGCGGATCGACTGTGCGTCGCGAACCCGGACGAAGAGCAGCAGGCTTGCCGCATCGGTCGAGGCCAACTCGTCGAGCGCGTTCACCGCGTTGGTCATGGCGTCTTCGACCTCGTGGTCGCCGATCGCGTCTTCGAGGTCGAGGACCATCGAGCAGACACCTTCGGTCGCGCGTCGCACGACGGCGGCAGCAAGGTCGGGCCGTGTCGCGGGAACGTAGAGCGTTGCACCGAGCGCGACCGCGAGCAATTCGCGATCGTCGCCGTCACCGAAGGGCAGTGGAGCAAGGAGGAACAATTCGTCCTGACGCTGCGGATCCAGCTGACGAAAGTGCCTCAGAGTGCTGGTCTCGGACATATCCCCCCAATCGGTGTCTTCATGTGCCAGGTTCTTGTTTTTTCATCCGTTGGACCACACCGGAGATGAATGTCTTGACGGCATCGAGCCCGGTAACGTACGCCCAATAGTCGGGGTGTCTACCGTTAAGAGCTCCGGATATGCGGTCTATCCGTTCAAGCTGGGCATCGAGCACCGACGCCCACTCCGAGACGATTCCACGGTTGACGGCGAGCATTTGCGCATCTCGCAGTCGAAACCGAACCTCGTCTTCTTTTTGCTTCGGGTTGTCGCGGACCTCCCGAAGCAACGCGAGTCTATCCGTGACGGCGTCGATCTGCCGTTCGGCATTTGCCAGGTGAGCGCGAATCGCCGCTGTCAGATCGAGAGCTGATTCCGGATCGCCCCTGTTCAGGGTCATGTGCGCTTTCAGGAGCGCTGCCGCGGCGGCCTCGATCTCCGACTTGGCGGAAGCTTCGTTCCCCGCGAGATCCTTCGAGCTTGCAGCGTTGAAATCGCGTAGCAGCGTCGAATAGGCCGGTGCGAGACGTTCGGCACGCGTCCGAACTCCCGAGATCCGCGTCGTAACCGACGAAATCGCCTGCGTCGCCTCGCGCTCTTTGTTCGGTGCCGCAGCCAACGCGGCTTCGAGAGCGCTCGCTGCTGCGCGAACTCGTGATGCGGCATCGCGCAGAACTGACGGGGCACCACCAGCCTGCGCGGCGTCCAATGCGGCGACCGCGCTGTCGAGGTCGCGCGTGCGCTGTTGGACGGACGGGTATCCGACGTATCGCTCGCCCTCACCCCGCAGGCCGCTACGCGCGGTCTCCGCTGCAGCCAGAGATTGCGTCACCACCGCGGGGACCGCGGCTAGACGGGCAACTGCATCTTCCAGCTGTTGCCGGTGAGTTTGGTAGAACTCGTCGACCGATCGCGCGGCATAGGTCAATTCCTGCATGGTGCGCTCGTACGAATTCTGCGGAGCCGACACAGGCGGCGCGGAGGTCGCAACGGTACTTGCGAACTGCTCGGATACCGCGAGGTAGCCAGCAGATGCCTGGTAGCAACGATCGGCGATCGGCTGCCACAGCCTGCCCATTCGTCGTTCCGGAAACAGCTGGTCCGAAGCCTGTACCGCGGCTTCGGCGATCGATTGGCGTTTGTCCATGTCGAGGAACGCCGTCGTCAGTGCCTCTTGGGCACCGCGATCCGGCTCGCGGGTACGGGCCCGTCCGAACAGGCGCCGCGGCCAACTACTCGTCACTGCAAAATCGTACGTCGCCGCCGGATCTGTGCTGGTCTCGAGCCACTCCGGACCACTGTGCGCGACCGCACACTAGTGTTGTGGTGCGACCGGCAATTCACCCCGGCATGCGCTCGAAAGCCGGGAAGCCGTAGCTAAACGACAACCACACGATGAAAGGGCCCCAAATGGGTGTCAGCTTGAGCAAGGGCGGAAATGTTTCTCTGACCAAGGCGGCGCCGAACCTGACCGCCGTCGCGGTCGGGTTGGGCTGGGACATTCGCTCAACCACAGGAGCGGACTTCGACCTCGACGCCAGCGCAATCGCGACCGGCGAAGACAAGAAGGTCCTCTCGGACCAGCATTTCGTGTTCTTCAACAACCTGCGTTCGCCCGAAG
Organism: Antrihabitans spumae; assembly: GCF_043944905.1. Taxonomy (NCBI): domain Bacteria; kingdom Bacillati; phylum Actinomycetota; class Actinomycetes; order Mycobacteriales; family Nocardiaceae; genus Antrihabitans; species Antrihabitans spumae. Next base: position 12,669 of record NZ_JBIMSN010000122.1, on the reverse strand, counting down.
GTTCGATCGAGCACACCGGTGACAACACCACCGGCGAGGGCGAAGGCGACGACGAAGTGATCAACGTCGATCTCGCGGCCACACCACCGACGATCAGCAGCATCTTCTTTCCCGTCTCGATCTACGACGGTGAGACTCGTCAGCAGTCGTTCGGCCAGGTCCGCAACGCGTACATCCGCGTCGTCGACCGCGCCAACGGCACTGAGCTCGCCCGCTACGACCTCAGCGAGGACGCCTCGACCGAAACGGCCATGGTGTTCGGCGAGCTGTACCGCAACGGCGCCGAGTGGAAGTTCCGCGCGATCGGTCAGGGCTACGCGTCCGGCCTCGCCGGCATCGCCAAGGATTACGGCGTCAACGTCTAGGGACTGCGTTTCCGCTGCGCGGGCCTTACCCTTTGATGGGTAAGGTCCGCGTAGCAGCGCGTGCATGTTCGGCGTCCTGAATTGATTCGGCCCTAATAGAAAGGCCACGTTCCGTGGTAGTGCGCGTCTTCGGCATATCGATCGTCGTCACAATTGTTTCCCTGATAGTGGCGTTCCTCTACGGAGGTCCAGAGGCGCTCATTCTGTGTGCGATCCTCGGCATCCTCGAGGTGTCGCTCTCGTTCGACAACGCTGTCATCAACGCCACCGTCCTCCGACGGATGAGCGAGTTCTGGCAGAAGATCTTCCTCACGATCGGCATCATCATTGCCGTGTTCGGCATGCGGTTGGTCTTCCCGCTTGTGATCGTGTGGGTGACAGCGGGCCTGACCCCGGTCAGGGCGTTCGATCTTGCGCTCAACCCGCCGCCCGAGGGCTCGGGCCAGCAAAGCTACGAACAACTGCTGACGGACGCGCACCCGTCGATCGCGGCCTTCGGTGGCATGTTCCTGCTGATGCTGTTCCTGAACTTCATCTTCGAAGACCGTGAGATCACGTGGCTGTCGTGGCTGGAGAAGCCGCTTGCGAAGATCGGCAAGTTGGACCAGCTTTCGGTGGTCGTTGCCGGCATCGCCCTGGTGCTCGCGGCCGAGTTCGGCGCGGCCGACGACGACCGGTCCACAGTTCTACTTTCCGGCATTCTGGGTCTGATCACCTATATCGCTGTCGACGGTCTCGGCTCGATGTTCCATCCGGAAGATCACACCGGCCCATCCGACGTGGCAGTAGCCACCGGTAAAGCGGGCTTCTTCCTGTTCCTCTACCTCGAGGTTCTCGACGCGTCGTTCTCCTTCGACGGTGTCATCGGCGCCTTCGCGATCACGGCGGACCCGATCATCATCGCGCTCGGCCTCGGCTTCATCGGCGCGATGTTCGTTCGTTCGATCACGGTGTACCTCGTCCGCAAGGGCACGCTGTCCGAGTACGTCTATCTCGAACATGGCGCGCACTGGGCGATCGGTGCACTTGCCGCGATCCTGCTCGTGTCGATCGGCATACACGTCAACGAGATCATCACCGGTCTTGTCGGTGTCGTCTTGATCGGTGCGGCCTGGATCACCAGCGTCGTGCGGAACCGGAAGGCGGCGGCCGAAGAAGTCAGCCTCGACAAGGTCGACGTCTGACGTTCGTAGTCGAACCAATGAGGGAGAGCAACTTGGTTGCTCTCCCTCATTTCGTTCGGTGCGAGTGGAACGTCCACGAGATACCCGACGCGGTGAGAGTTCGCGCGGTGTGAAAGGCGAAGACCCTGCTGCCCGAAAGTCGGTCGTCCATTTCGCTCGACGGCCTTGCGTCACCTGCTGTGAATATCGCCGAGGCGAACTGCGGACTCAGGTCGAATGTGATGTCGACGGCGAAACAGTCGCCGACGACGGTGACCGCGGCGACAGGCACGTGATCGAGCCCTACTCGGCAGCGTGCGGCCAGCAGATCGCCGTCTCGGATTCCGATCTCCGATGGGCTTTCACTGCGTAGCCGCCGAAACCGCGGTGGCAAACTCGCGTCCGCAGCGTCGTGGACAGCAAGTATGAGCATGCTGAAGTGCGCAGACGCAACTCGGAGTTCGAGGCTGTCCGCGTGCACGGGCGCAGGTGTTATCTCTTCGCCACCGGTCAATGCCGCGGCTGCCTTCGTCGCAACGATGCGACGAGAACCTCGGTCGTCCGCATCGGATCAGTGTCGTGCGTTCCGACGCGAAACAGCAGTCGGTCGTTCGACCGACAGACGGCGAGGTACCTGGTCGGCTAGCGGTCGGCGGAGCTAGTCCCGCGCCCGAAGCCCGCCGAGGACCATTTCGCACACGAAGCGACCGTTCTCCTCGGCGCTGAGCTGTCTGCGTGTGAAGCAGCGCAGAAACAGAGTGTTCGTCATTGCTGCCGCAACTTCGCCGGCAGGCAAGGCCGTCGAGAAGATGCCCGCCTGCTGACCGTCGGCGATCACCGGAGCGATCAACGAGGGAAAGTTGAGCTCCTTCTTGATCTCGATCGTGCTCTCGACCTCACCGTAGGTGTCGTGTGCGACAACGGCGATCAGGGCGTCGACGAACTCGGGTTGTTCGGCGACGAGGCGTGCGCAGCGGATCAGGTGGCGCTCCACAACTTCACCCGCCGGACGGCCGAGCGTCACGTCGTCCTGGACGCTTTCGCCGAGACGGTCGAAACTTGGTTTGAGTGCTCCGACGATGATGTGGGGCTTCGTCGGAAAAAGTCGCTTGACCGTGGGCAGTGGCACACGCGATGTGGTTGCGATCAGTTCGAGGTTCGTCATGAAGTAGCCACGTCGGCTGATCTCGTGCCGTGCGGCTTCGACTACCGCGCGGCGCGGATCGTCGGGTAGATCGGTCGACCGTGAAAGTTGGAACGACTCCATGACCGCGTTCGCGAGTGGCGCTGCAACGTCATCCACATGCTGGTGGCGCTGCTCGGTGTCGAGTGCGCTGGCAAAGAACGCGAGTACAACTTCCCCGACGAGTTTGTCGGGGAAGGCGTCGGGCTCCACTCGCCAGCGCGTCGCGAAGCCGTCGTAAATCGCAGTGATCGCGACCGCGAGGTGTCGGACGGTGAACGGTGCGCGAAGCGTCGTGCCCCACGATTCGAACAGCGCCTGATAGCCCTCGATGCTGGCCTCGTCGCGGGCCTGATAAAGGCTCCGGATGCGCGTGGCGGTACGTGGTCGCGACATGCCGAGTGCGATCGCGAGCAGACGTCTCGTACTTTTGGCACCGCCACGTACCGCGTCGAATTGGCTCGTCGAAACCTGACGCAGCGTCGCCAGCGGATCGCCATGGTTGGCGGTCAACGCGGCCAACACCGTCGCGTGCAGGTCTGTGGGGACGTCAGGTCGCTGCGGTACGAGTTCGTCCATGACCGCGTCGATGAACGAGGCCTTGTTGAACTTCCGGTAGAACGTGGTCTGGGAGATCTGGGCGCGCTGAAAGACGTCCTCGCCACGAAGACCGCGGTCGAGCAGCATCGACGAGTCTTCGACGATCATCGCTATGGCTGTCTCGACGAGCTGAGTTGCCGCATCCTGCTCTGACAATTCGCCCCCGATCCAGTACCAGGGGAATGTGATGTTCTTCCCACTTGAACAGACGAACGTTAGCAGTCGCTTACGACTTGTGCGCGGCGGCCGGCGCCGACGGCCGTGGCCCGCACAGGGAAGTAAACGCTGCACAGCAGTGGTAGAAACTACTCCCCTAAGCGAGTGACCAGTGCCAGTGCGCAAACTTGAAAGCTGAACAGTCGGTCGACAACAGTGTTGGGCACGTCGGGGGACGAGCGGTTGTGATCGATCACGAGGAGCCTACCGATGAGCCTGCGCGACAACCACTATCGAAGGCCCGAATTGTTCGGGTTGCTGGATGAGCGCGCCACGCCGGTTCCCACGGTCAACGCCGTCGCGACCGACCTCGTCAGGCCGGTGCTCAGCATCCGGGAACGGGAAGTGCTGATGGCCTGGCTGGCAGCGGACTCCAAGCTGGAAGCCGGGCGCAGCCTCTACATCGCCACTGGAACGATGAATACACACATAGCGCGGATCCGGACCAAATATGCGGCGGTCGGCAGGCCTGCGCCGACCAAGGCTGCGCTGTTCGCGAGAGCCCTGCAGGACGGGTTGACGCGACTGTCCGACTGGTAGTCGGGCAACCGCGGGGTTCACAATCTGGCGTCGGCCTCGACGTCGATTCGAACCTTCGGCCGCAGCGCCCGCGGCAGCCAGGCGGGGGGCGTATCCGCTGCTTGGTCGAGTACTCCGCCGCTCGGATCGTCGACGAAACCGTAGCGAACGACGTCGGTTTCCGGTTTGTAGATCTGCCGAACAATCAAGCCGCACAGGGCAAGAACGGCGATGTCGCGAACGATGACAGTGCCGGTGAACCACTGCTCCGGCAGCCCCTTGTTCTGTTCGCCGAGGTAGTAGAACATCCGCGGCACCCAGACGAGCGCATCGATTGTCATCCATGCCAACAGGATTCGCCGATTCGGCAGGGCAAGTACAGCCAGCGGAACGAGCCAGAGCGAGTATTGCGGGCTCCAGACCTTGTTGGTCAGCAGGAAACCCGCGACGAGCAGGAAACACAACTGTGCGACGCGAGGACGCCGCGGGGCGGTCAGCGCTACCCATGCGATGCCGACGCAGACAGCGGCAAACAGGAGCAGAGACACCAGATTGAGAATGACGGGCTTGTCACTGGAAGCAAGGACTCCGTCGAAACCCGGCCAGCCGGTGAACGAGGTGATCACGTTGTACACCGAGTCGGGGTCTGCGTGTCGATCGGTGTTGAGCCGGAAGAACTCTCGCCACCCCTGAGGGAAAGCGATGAAGATGGGCAGGTTGACGGCCAGCCAGGCCGCGACCGCGGAACCGAACGCAGGCAACCACATTCGCATCTTCCCGGTGCGCAGGCACAAGATCAGCAGTGGTCCGAGCAGCAGGAGCGGATAGAGCTTCGTCGCGCCGCCGATCCCGAGCAGGATACCGGCTAGGACCGGTCGTTTTCGCGCCCAGGCAAGCATGCCGGTGGCAGCGAAAGCTGTTGCCAGAGCATCGAAGTTGGTGAACGCGTGCACGATGACGAGTGGCGAGCAGGCGATGAGTCCGGCATCCCAGATCCGCCGACCCGCAAGCAGCGCGCTTGCCCAGACCGTCACCAGCCAGGCGACCGCAAGACCGAGCGCAACGACGTTGAAGTAGATGGCGACCGGCAAACCGTCGGGGAGGATTCGAACCGAATCCCAGGCTTTCGCAACGAGCATCGACCCGTATTGATAGAGCCCGGATATCACTGGGTACTCCATGTATCGCGTCTGCAGTCGTCCGTCGGGGCCTTCCTCGGTCCACGACTTCTTGTACGGCAGAGCGCCTTCGTTGAGTCGCTCCGCGCCGTACAGCGGCACCGTGTCGGAATAACACAATGCGACGTACTGCCGACTGCCACTCCAGTCGAGTCCGACCGCGCCGTTCTCGCCGACCGGGCCCTGCTGAATACACGCAGCTTTGGTGAACCAGCCGAAGGCGAGAAAGACGACGGCAAGGGCGAGCAGGACCCGCATCGGGGTCACGAATCTCGACCGACCGACCAGCGCATGGCGGCCGATCGGCCCACCGACGACCTTCGACAGCTCGCGAGTCAGCGGATCGTTGCGACCGGGAAGGTCGCGCCATTCCGCTGACCGTCGGTCGTAGGCCAGCGGGGCCGGCCCGATCAACGTTCGCTCGTCGCTCACGGCACGAGGCTACCGGTGGTCGAGAACTCGGCTACCCCCGTGGGCGCGGCACGCCTGCACCGCCGCCGTTGTTTCCGGTCCCGCCCGTCGTGCCGGTTCCGCCCGTAGTGCCGCCCGTCGTGCCGCCTGGGGCGACCGGTTGACCAGGCAGAGGTCCCGCAGGCTCTTCCTCGGTTGTCGCAGGAGGCTGCGTCGTCGGCGCAGGCGCCAAACCTGGTACCGGGATCACGACGCCTGGCAGAATTTCGATCTGAGACGGTACGACGACCGGAGGCGGGGTCGCCGTCGGTGCGCTGGACGGCGGAGCTGTCGTGCTCGGCGCAACGTAGGGCGCGGTGTAGTCGGGAACGCCGGACTGCCCCGAGATTGCACCCGGCACGGGGAAGCTCTCGACCTCGGTGCCTTCGAGCGAGTCGTCCATCGTGTCTTTCCAGATGTCGGACGGTAATCCGGATCCGTAGATCGGTCCGCCATAGACGTTTCGCAACGGCAGGCCCTGCTCGGTGCCGACCCAGACCGCCGTCGACAGTGACGGCGTGTAGCCGACCATCCAGGCGTCCTTGTTCTCGCCCGTGTCGCCGAGCTGTGCCGTACCGGTCTTGGAGGCCGACGGACGACCGCCCGCGAGGTTGTGACCACGCGAATATCCGGCGATCGGCTTCATCGCCGACGTGACATTGTCCGCGACGGCAGGATCGACGCGCTGCTCGCCCGCGGGGACACCGCGATCGAGCAGGACCTCACCGTCGGCCGTCACGACCTTCTGCACGAAGTGCGGTGCGCGGTAGGTACCTGAGGCCGCGAGGGTGGCGTAGGCGGACGCCATGTCGATGACACGTGACTGGTACTGGCCGAGCACGATGCCGTTGTTGGGGCCTGCATCGTCCGGCTCGGTGAGGGTCTTGCCGACGCCGGGGATCTCTTCGGGGATGCCGAGCTTGTGCGCCATGTCGGCGATCGACTGCGGACCGTTGTCCATCGCGAGCATCATGCGGTAGAAGCTGGTGTTGAGTGACCGCTTCAGCGCCTCGGCGATGGTGCAGGTACCGCACGATTCGCCTTCGACGTTTCCGATGCTGATGCCGTTGACGCTCAGCGGCGAGCTGTCGTACATCTTCGACAGCGGAATGCCCTGCGCGAGGTTTGCGGCCAGACCGAAAACCTTGAACGACGAGCCGGTCTGCAGGCCGGAATTCGCGAAGTCGAAGCCCTTGCCTTCGGGTCCGCCGTAGTAGGCGCGCACAGCGCCCGTCTTCGGGTCGATCGAGACGACAGCGGTCCGCAGCTCGGAAGGCTCGCCCTTCATGTTGTTGTTCACGGCGTCGATGGCCGCGGCCTGATCCCGCGGATCGATCGTCGTCGTGATCTGCAGTCCCTCGGTGTTGAGGGCCTGCTCGCTGATCCCGGAATCGGACAGTTCCTTGAGGACCTGTGTCTTGATCAGGCCCTCCGGCCCGTTGTCCTGGTTGGGGTTGTCGAGGCTGTCGAGCGGAACGACCTGCGGATACTGGGTTGCCGCACGATCCGCGGAGCTGAGCGCTCCTTCGTCGACCATTCCGTCGAGGACGTAGTTCCAGCGCGCCTGCGAGCCCGTCGGATTGGTTTCCGGATCGAGCGCGGACGGAAGCTGAATCGTCGCGGCGAGAACAGCGCCCTCGGCCACCGTCAATTCTTCGACCGGTTTGTTGAAGTACGCCTTCGACGCAGCCGCGATGCCGTAGGCGCCTCGACCGAAGTAGATGGTGTTGAGATAGGCGGCAAGGATGTCGTCCTTGCTCCACTCGCGAGCCATCTTCGACGAGATGACCAACTCGTGCATCTTTCGAGTGATCGACCGTTCGGAACCGACCAGCGCGTTCTTGACGTACTGCTGTGTGATCGTCGAGCCGCCGCCGGCACTGTCCTTGCCGAGAATGTTGTCGCGCGCAGCACGGGCGAAGCCCGATACGGAGAAGCCGGGGTTGGAGTAGAAGTCCCTGTCCTCTGCCGAGATGACCGCGTTGCGGACGTGTACCGGCACCTGATCGATGTTCACGTCGGTGCGGTTGCCTTCCGGAGGCACCACCTTGCTCAGCACCGACGTGCCGTCCGAGGCGTAGATCGTCGCGACCTGGTTGGTCTTGATATCGCCGGGTCGGGGAACGTCGACGATCACGTAGGCCACGAGAAACGCGACAAGCGGAACGACGAGGCCGAGCGCGATCAGCGTGTAGATAACCCGCCGAACTGTGCGCCAGCGCGACTTCTTCTTCGGTCGGTTGGGCGTGGGTCCTCCTCCATCGCCGGAGTCGCCGCCACCATCACGCGGCGGAGGTCCGGTCGGCGGGCGCTGGCCCGCCTGCGGCTGTGGTCGATTGTCGAGCACCGATGCGGGCCGTGCGTTCGGGGTGGGCCGCAGGTTCGGGTTCTGGTGAGCGTTCGGAGGCGGACCCTGACGAAGCGGGCCGGGGTTCATCCGACCGTTCGGGGGTTCGGCACCGGGCCGCGGGGGCGGCGGTGGCACCGGTCGTGCACCCGGCACGTACCCGGGTGGGGGGCCTTGACGGCGACCGACCTGAGGCTGCTCGGGAAGGGGCCGCGCGCCGGGCGCGGACGAGTGCCTGCCGGGTCCGGGTGTCTGGCGTGGCGGCGGCGAACCTGCTCGACCGGCAGGACGTGGCGGCACTGGGCGAGCGCCCGGTGGCGGTCCTGTCGGTCGGTTACGCGCCGCGTTGTCACCCGGCTGGTCGTCGTCGGGGAAACTCACTTGACAAACTCCCGTGGTAGGAACGGTCAACCTGGCGAACGGCACAATCCTGCATTCAGCAGTTGTGCGCCGCGTCCGGTTACTGGTCTATTCGATCGCAGTGCGACGGCTCGGCTCGTGTGTACGAGGCGAAGTGCGCGATCGCTTCGGTGTCGGTGCGATTCCGAGGACATAGGACTGGACCAGATGGTTCCAGCTGCAGGTCCTGCACACCTCGACGACGTGTACCGCGAATTCTTCGCGGCTGGCCGCCAATCGGACCAGTTCCTCGGAGGTTCGGGCCGATCCTGAGACCGGTCCGAGCTTGTCGCCGAACACCCAGGATACGAGAGTGAGCTGTTCTTTTCGGCAAATGGGACAGACGACACTACTGGCCATGCCGTGGAACTTCGCCGCGCGGAGCAGGTACGGACTTGCGTCACAGACCTCGGATACGCCGGTTCTTCCTGCGTAAACCTCGGCAAGCACGGACCGACGCTGAAGCGCGTAGTCCACGACCTGCCGCTGTATTCGCACGAGAACCAGAGTACGTGCGTCGCCATCTGTGCGGGCCGCTTGGGGCGTGGAGAGTGTCGTGTTCGACGGTCGTGGCGGACCCCGGTGTAACGGATACCTGACGGGGACAGCACACCTGAGCGGTGTCGAGAATCTATTCTTTTTCGATGGCCAACCGAATCGCCGTCGGCAAACGCGCGCGTGACGAAGACCGGGTCGCGACCTGCGCGAGCTTGGATGCGGGCTTGGCCGACGGACAGCTGTCGAGTTCCGACCACGAAGCGCGGGTCCGGGCGGCGATGGCTGCGCGGACGATCCGCGAACTCAACGATCTGACCGCCGATCTGCAGGGTGCTGCTCCGCTGCTCGACTTCGCCAAGACACCGTCGCGACCCAGGTCTCCCGGCGTTGTGCAGATGGCCGTTTCGGCGATGGCGACCTTGCTGGTACTCGGCCTGTGTATCTGGGGTGCGGGAAAGATCGTTGGCGGCGGCGGTGAGGACGGTGGTGGTGGCGACGGTCCGGAGTCGGTGGTCGAGGCGGAGAAGAACGGCTATCTGTCGCCGTACGGGCTGGCCGAGGTGGTCGCAGCGATACGAGACGCGTTCGGTGACACCAGGGTCGACGACCTCACGCTGTACGAGGAATACGCGGTCGTCTTCCGCGCCGATACCCAGACGCCGCGGAAACAGTTGAGCTACTACTTCAAGGGCGAGTTCCGTGAGCCGAGCGAGTCGGGCACACGGGCGGCGGCGGCGCCGGTTGTCGACCTCGCCGACATGGACATCGCCTGGATTGCGGGGATCGTCGCCGGTGCCGGTCCGAGCCTCAACCTCACCGATGTCAGCCAGATCTACCTGGTGATTCGGCCGACCGACGACGGCGATTCCGAGGTCGTGATGCATGCGAAGAACGAGTTGGAGGAATCCGGTTTTCTGACGGCGGATCTTCGTGGTCATTTCTTGTCGGTCTATCCGTTCGATCCTTCGAAGTAGGTCTTCTGCGATGCCGATGACACCGATCCGCCACCTGCGAGCCCGCGACATCGACAGGGCGATCGTCTGCACCGCCCTCGACAACGCCTACTCCGATGGTCAGCTCAGTTTCGAGGAGCATCGGTCCCGGATTGGAAAAGCTCGGGCGGCCGTGACGCTGACCGACTTGAAAGCCCTGGTCTCGGACCTGCAGGCCTCGGTCGATCTGCCGCCTGCACAGTCGACGGTTCGGCTTTCGTCTGCGCAGTCCAGGGGTAGGACGCCGTTGATCGTCGCGGGCGCGGTCGGGGTCGTCGCGCTGGTCGTCGGAACTGTTCTTGTCGCATCCCGCGGATCCGACGACGACCCGGCCCCGGCAGCATCGGCTGCGTCCTCGACCTCCTCGGTTGTGGCGACAACAACCGTGCCGGTGCCGTCGGGCGTCGTTCCGATCGTCGCTCCCAAGACCGACTTCACGACCGCTGCCGGGATCAGTAGTTTCCGCGACCTCTATCGCGAGCGGTTCGGCGACACGATCGCCGACGAGGTCGACATGTATCCCGACGGGATCTACGCCGTCATGGAGCGTGGTGAGGGGGAACCGAACCGAATGCGCAGGTGGACTTTTCAGGGTGGTTTCTCACCCGGCGACCTCGAAGCCCGCAAGCCGGACCAGCCGGTCATCGACCTTGCGGCGGTCGACGTCGAGGCGTTGGTCCGCCTGATCGCAGATGCGCCGGCGGCGATCGGTGTCGCCGACGCGAAGATCAGTCACATCGGGCTGCGCACCGACGGCGGCGGTCCTGCCGTCTACATCTATCTGAACAACTCGTTCAACGAGGGCGGCTACATCAGAGCCTCGTTCACCGGCGAAATTCTGCGTATTTCGAAGTAGGGCGGACAGGTTTCGCGACCGCTCCCGTTCACCGGTTAGTCTCGTCCCGTTCTCCGATGTGTTCGATTGCACTATGCCGAACTATATCGGTGCGATATAGTTACGCATCGCATCAATCGGTTAGAACTGTCGACCTCAGGAGGTGACGCCCATGCTCGAGCTGGCAATTCTTGGGCTACTCCTGGAGTCGCCGATGCATGGTTACGAGTTGCGAAAACGATTGACAGGCCTGCTGGGAGCGTTTCGTGCGTTCTCCTACGGCTCGCTCTACCCGGCGTTGCGCAGGATGCAGGCCGACGGGTTGATCGAGGAGGATGCCGGCCCGACCGGCAACGTGAAACGACGCGCTCGTCGCGTCTATCAGCTCACGCCTCTGGGTAGACAACGTTTTTCGGAACTGGTGGCCGACACCGGACCGCAGAACTACACCGACGATGGCTTCGGCGTACACCTTGCCTTCTTCAGCCGCACCCCCGCGGAAGCGCGGATGCGGATCTTGGAAGGCAGGCGACGCCAAGTCGAGGAGCGCCGTGAGGGGCTCCGCGAGGCCGTAGGCAGGGCTAGCGGATCGCTCGACCGCTATACCAAACAGCTTCACCAGCTCGGCCTCGAATCCAGCGAACGCGAAGTGCGTTGGCTCAACGAACTGATTGCCGCAGAGCAGTCGACACAACAGGCATCAACAACGCCGGCATTACCGAAAGAAGGAGAACCCGACCATGGGTGAGAACAGCAGCACGGTGCGCGTGGCCATTGTGGGCGTGGGTAACTGCGCTTCCTCCCTGGTCCAGGGCGTGCAGTACTACAAGGACGCCGACGAGACCGCCACGGTCCCAGGCCTCATGCACGTGAAGTTCGGTCAGTACCACGTCCGCGACGTCAAGTTCGTCGCCGCGTTCGACGTGGATGCCAAGAAGGTCGGCTTCGACCTCTCCGAGGCCATCTTCGCCAGCGAGAACAACACGATCAAGATTTCCGACGTGCCGCCGAGCAATGTCCTCGTGCAGCGCGGACCGACACTCGACGGCATCGGCAAGTACTACGCCGAGACCATCGAGTTGTCCGACGCAGAGCCGGTCGACATGGTCAAGGCACTCAAGGACGCCGAGGTCGACGTACTCGTCTCCTACCTCCCCGTCGGATCCGAGCAGGCCGACAAGTTCTACGCGCAGGCCTGCATCGACGCCGGTGTCGCGTTCGTCAACGCTCTTCCCGTCTTCATCGCGTCGGACCCGGTCTGGGCGCAGAAGTTCAAGGACGCTGGCGTCCCCATCGTCGGTGACGACATCAAGAGCCAGGTCGGCGCAACCATCACCCACCGCGTGATGGCGAAGCTGTTCGAAGACCGTGGCGTGCTCCTCGAGCGCACCATGCAGCTCAACGTCGGCGGCAACATGGACTTCAAGAACATGCTCGAGCGTGAGCGCCTGGAGTCCAAGAAGATCTCGAAGACCCAGGCAGTGACGTCGAACCTCACTCGTGAGCTCGGTGCAGGCAACGTCCACATCGGACCGTCGGATCACGTCGGCTGGCTCGACGACCGCAAGTGGGCCTACGTCCGCCTCGAAGGCCGCGCCTTCGGTGACGTTCCGCTGAACCTGGAGTACAAGCTCGAGGTGTGGGATTCGCCGAACTCGGCAGGCATCATCATCGACGCGGTTCGCGCAGCGAAGATCGCCCTCGACCGTGGTGTCGGTGGACCGGTCTACCCGGCGTCGGCATACCTGATGAAGTCCCCGCCGATCCAGATGGCGGACGACAAGGCACGCACCGCCCTCGAAGCGTTCATCGTCGAGGCATAGGCGGCTACGCCGCTCGTGAGTCTTTTCGGAGGGTCCGCCCACCGAAAAGACTGGCTCGAAAATGGGTAGGTGAGTGGGCAGGCGACAGCACCCGGCGCAGC
>NZ_JBIMSN010000121.1:0-39620 GCF_043944905.1 Antrihabitans spumae | reverse complement strand
GCCTCGGCGGAGCCCGACCCCAACTACCCGGCCGAAAGACCCACGGTTAGAGCAAAAGAGCCACTCTTATTGTCTTACTGCCGTGTTTGCACTTGGAATCGGGAGCAATCCCACTCGATTACGTCGACACCTGAAAACACCTGTGCCCGACCGGTTTCCCGGTCGGGCACAGGGAGTACTTATGTGGTGGAGCTAGCCGATCAGTTACGGAAGATCGGGCCGTATGCTACGACCGTGTCCCCCGCTGCGCTGACAACCTTGACGTACGGGCGGATGCTCGTGACGCCGAGGACGCCGGTGACGGTGCCCTGGAAGTTGGAGAGCGCGATGTCGCCTTCTGTGCCGGAGATGTCGCCTTCTGCGGCCGGGACGTCAACGATGCCGGGGCCGAAGCCGACCTCCATGTCGAAGCCCGGAAGCGGGATGATGTCGCCGATGGTCGGAGTGATCGAGTCGCCACCGACCTCGATTTCTACTTCAGGGTTCCAGCCGAAGTTGATGCTGCCGTCGAAGGTAGCCGGGTAGCCGACCTGGTAGCCGATGGTGATCGTGCCTTCGAAGTCTTCGGCGTCGGGCCCTTCGACCTTGAATGCTGCGCGACCGTTGTGGAACCACTCACGAGTGAGCGGGTTGCCATCGAGCGGCGGCACGAACTGAATGAACGTGTCCGCTGTAATTGCTTCGATGCGGTTGCCATTGAAGTCGACAACGCTGTTGGAGCCGTCGATGGCGGCGGACGCAGCGCCGCTGTTACCGAGCGCCAAAGCGGCGGCGGCAACAGTTGCGAGCGCCATGCCCCGAACGAAACCCAATCCGCGGCGACGCCGCGGCGTACGAATATCCGTCATTTACCCTCATCCGTTCATTTGATGCCGCACCGAGTGCGGCCCCAACCACGACTCTCGAGGCTGGCGAGTGGTCCCTTGGGGGCCAGCGAAAGTATTACGGCGAAAGATTACGAAAAGGTTACTTCCCGCAAACTCGTCGCAAACGCTGTACAGCGAGATCGAGCCTGATCCCACTGTGACCGATGCGCAGGAACGCTCATCAGCCCTCCAGATATCTCAGTACTGACTCGAGAGGGACACTAACGGTCGTATAACAACGAGGCAACGCGACGACATCAGGGCTAGGTGTGATCTACATCACATTGGAAGTCGAGCACGCCGTCTTCACGGTACGTAACCGACTTGGAGTGATCTTGATCAACACTTTTACCTGCAAGTTCACCTGCTGTACACATTACGACGCTAAAAGCAACAAAAGCCGAAAATCCGTCCGCTGAAATCGCACGGTCAGCCGTGATGCGGGGGAATCTGACTGCGTAGCCAATCGTCGCCGTCGCCCGAACGCGGTTCGTCGCCGTCGTTTCGCTCGTCGCGCGTCACGTCGGGCAGTACATCTCCGAATACCTTCGCTAACAAAGCGCGATCGACCGGAGGACGCGTGGCATCCTCCGGTCGATCGACGTCGCTATTTTCGGAAATTGTTTTCTCCGTTTTTGCTACTGCGGATAACTGCTATCCAGCGTTATAACTACTCGGCCAAGCCGGAGAGTTCCCCGATTACATGGGTTGCTAGTGGCGTCAACGTAGCCATACCGTCGCGAATTGCCGCACGCGAACCGGCAAGATTTACGACCAGAGTGCTTCCGGATACCCCGACGAGTCCACGCGACAACCCGGCATCGAGGGCGCCTGCCGCCAATCCGGAGGACCGAATCGCCTCGCTGATGCCGAGCAATTCGCGGTCGAGAACGTCGGCAGTCGCGTCGGGAGTCACGTCGCGGGGCGAAACTCCAGTGCCTCCGACCGATATCACCAGGTCGACGCCACCGATGACGGCGGTGTTGAGTGCGTTGCGGATTTCCACCTCATCGGCGGCGACTACGACCGTCGCGTCGACGAGGAAGCCTGCCTCGTCGAGCAGCTCCGTGACCAGCGGTCCTGTGCTGTTGGACGAACCGCGATGGGCGGTCTTGTCGTCGACGATGACTACGAGTGCGCGGCCTGCGACCGGGGCATCGATTTCCATGATGCCTACCGTAGTAGCACCGCTGTTTCGGGTATCGAACTGCCCGGAGATCGTCATTCGGGTGGGTTGAGAGATCCGCATCATCGGCCGCCTTCTGCTGGTGCCTCGTCGAGTGTGACCTCGACGGACTTTTCGTTTCCACCGCGATCGTCGGTGTAGGTGATCTGAACTTTGTCTCCGGGAGAGTGCGAACGGATGGCCGCGATCAATGCGTCACCGGCGTCGATGCGCCGATCGTCGACCTTGGTGATCACGGCACCCTTCGGGATTCCGGCTTTTTCTGCAGCGCCGCCCTTGGTGACCTCCATGACGCGAGCACCGTTGGCGTCGTCCGCCGATGGCACCTGCAATCCGATCAACGCGTGCGTCGCCTTGCCTGTCTTGATCAGTTCGTCGGCGATCCGGCGCGCGTTGTCGACCGGTATGGCGAAGCCGAGGCCGATGGACCCGCTCTGCGTTTCCTTACCCTGTCCCCCACCGAGCGTCGCAATGGCGGTGTTGATGCCGATCAGCTTGCCGTTCATGTCGACGAGAGCCCCGCCCGAATTACCGGGGTTGATCGCAGCGTCGGTCTGAACGGCGTCGATCACCGTGTTCTGGTTGCCGGATTCACCACTGGTCGAGACCGGACGATTGAGCGACGACACGATGCCCGTCGTCACCGTTCCTGCCAGCCCGAGCGGTGACCCGATAGCCACGACCTGCTGGCCGACCTGCAGCGCGTTGGAGTCACCGAGTTCGATCGGCCGCAGGTCCGTCTTACCGTCGACCTTGACGACCGCGATGTCCGCGACGGGGTCCGCGCCTACGAGCTTGGCGGCAGCTTGCGAGCCGTCGGCGAACGCGACGGTCAGTTTGCCGTCAGGGCCGGCACCCGTCGCGACGTGATTGTTGGTGAGGATGAGGCCGTCGTTGGACAGGACGACGCCCGACCCTTCGCCTTCTTGTCGGTCGCCCGCGATCTTGATCATGACCACGCTCGGCAAGACCTTGTCCGCAACAGCCTGGACGGAGCCGGCGGGGACGTTGATCGCCGGGCTCGTTCCGGACTTGGGAACGTCGAGGGCGTTGGTCGCGGCAGAAGCCGCGGACGGCGAGGAGTCGGAATCGGTCGCAAGCACGCCGACCGCACCGCCTACGCCGCCGCTGACCAGTGCCAGCGCCAAGGCGCCCGCAAACATTCCGGCCCTGCCCGACCTGCGCTTGCCCTGCGCGGGGATCTGCTGATGTCCGGTGTGCTGTGGCCCGGTCTGCTGTGGTCCGATGTGTTGCTGGCCGGTCTGAAACGGCGCCCGATACTGCGAATCGTGCTGCTGGTACGCAGCGGGGATCTGCTCGGTGGGCCGGTAGTTCTGCTGGCAGCCCCCGCGCGGCTGCTCGTAGCCACCGGTGTTCGTGTGCTGCTGGTAGCTGTCGTACCCGGTCGCCGGCGTGTTCGGCTGCGGGTAGCCACCCTGCTGTTCGAAGCGCTGGCGGTCCGCTGAGGCGTCACCGCCGGAGAACCCGTCACCCGTCCGATCGTCGGTCATCGACCCTGCTTTCGTTGTTGCGTGTTCTCGATCTACTTACTCGTCGACCCAAATGCCGTTGTCCGAGCAGTACCCTCTGTTGTCTGCTGCCAAGCCTGTCTGGTGCTGCTGAGAAGGAACTGAGACCGACCTATCAGTTTGCCGAGACTCTGAGGCCGCCACCGACACTGCCGACCCCATCGACTTGCCGACCCCCTCGACTTCAGCTGTCCTCGTCGGCGATCAGGTCGTCGGGATCGATTTCGCCAGGCAGCACGATGCGGATCAGTGCGCCACCACGCTCGGAGGTGTCGATTGCGATCGTGCCGCCGTGCTTGACGACGACCTGCCGCACGATCGCGAGTCCGAGACCGGACCCCGGCATCGATCGTGACGCCATCGTTCGATAGAACCGCTCGAAGACGAGTTCGCGTTCGGCTGGCGGTATGCCGGGTCCAGCGTCGTCGACGGTGAACTCGAGCAGTCCGTCGCCGATTCGCCGCATGACCGCACGAACCTGCTCGCCGGGGGGACTCCATTTTGCCGCGTTGTCGAGGACGTTGAGCACGGCGCGCTGCAGCCCGGCCTCGTGGCCGTAGACGAACCACGGCGACAGTTCGGCGGTGAACTCGATCTCGTTGCGGCGCCTGCGAGCGCGTTCGAGCGCTCGCTCGATCACGTCGCCCATGTCGACCCGCTCGTAGACCGTCTCCGGTGCGTCCTCGCGAGCGAGGTCGACCAAATCGCCTACGAGCGTGGACAATTCCTCGATCTGCGCCATGACGTCGAGACGTAGCTCGGCCATGTCGTCTGCCGGAATGCTCGGTGCCCCAGGCTTGGACGATGCGATCAGCAGTTCCATGTTGGTCCGCAGCGAGGTCAGCGGCGTGCGCAGTTCGTGGCCCGCGTCGGCGACGAGTCGACTCTGGCGATCGCGCGACTCGGCGAGCGCACGCAGCATGGTGTTGAAACTCTCTGTCAGCCTTGCCAATTCGTCGTTACCGGTAACCGGTATCGGGGTCAGATCGTCGGTCCGCGCAACTCTTTCCGCGGCCGCGGTGAGACGACCGATCGGTCTGAGACCGGTTCTGCCGACAGCGGTACCCGCGACGGCGGCAAGGACGACTCCGCAGCCGCCGACGACGAACAGGACCCACGCGAGCCTGTCGAGCACGGCACCCGTCGGCTCCAACCGCTGCGCGATCACCAGGGTGCTACCGGTGTTGGTCCGGGCGGTCATCACGCGTTGCCCGTCGACGGTGTGTAGCGAAAACTCCTGTTCGCCCTTGGCCACTGCCATCTCGTCGGCACCGATCGGGGCGTTCGATCCCGGCGGCATGTAGACGTTGAGGTCGGGGAAGATCAGGGCGACGCTGATGTCTTTCGAGTAGTACGTCGCGACGGCTACGTACCGAACGTCGAGTGCATCGAGGTTGTTGTCGATGAGCGTCGCGGCGCGGGTGCGCAGTTGCGAGTCGACGTCGGCGTAGAGCGCCCGTGCGACGACCGCGTACGCCGCGATCGCCATGACGGCAACGGCGATCGCCACAACGGACGCGGCAAGCAACGTCACGCGCCAGCGCAGCGACACCGACCGCGTGAGCGGCATCGGGGGACGCATCTCGGTCGATCCTGCGCGAGCGGGCGCGCCGGGACCCGCGAAACCTTCGGGCAGACCGAGGAGCTGCTGTGGGTCGACTCCGGACCGACGGTCGGAGATCGAGTGTGGGGTGAATCTCACTGTTCGATCGACCTCACGGTGGGGTCTCCCGAAGGACGTAGCCGACGCCGCGGACGGTGTGGATGAGCCGCGGTTCGCCGTCTGCTTCGGTCTTGCGGCGCAGGTATCCGACGTAGACCTCGAGCGCGTTCCCCGAGGTCGGGAAGTCGTAGCCCCACACCTCCTCGAGGATGCGGCTGCGGGTGAGGACTCGACGTGGATTGGCGAGCAACATCTCGAGCAGCGAGAACTCGGTGCGGGTCAGGCTGATCGATCGAGTGCCTCTGGTGACCTCACGAGTGACCGGATCGAGCCCGAGGTCCGCGAATTGCATTGCCTCCGAATCGATACCTGCGTCCGGTGCTGCGCGGCGCAGCAGTGCGCGTAGCCGCGCGAGCAGCTCTTCGAGTGCGAACGGTTTCGGGAGGTAGTCGTCGGCACCCGCGTCGAGTCCGGCGACTCGTTCGGATACCGAATCACGGGCCGTCAGCACCAGAATCGGCAGGTCGTCGCCTGTGCTGCGGAGTCGTCGGCACACTTCCAGCCCGTCGAGCTTCGGCATCATCACGTCGAGGACCAGCGCGTCAGGGCGAGAAGCGTTCGTTTGGTGGAGTGCATCGACGCCGTCGACTGCGAGGTCGACGGTATAGCCGTTGAACGTCAGCGAGCGGCGCAGTGACTCCCGCACCGCCCGATCGTCGTCGACAACCAATATGCGCATGTCAACAGTGTGTACTGCGCTACTGAGATATGTCTGAGAACATGCCCGGTCGAGCGGAGCGAGGGGGAAATGTCACCGGTCGAGTGTGGATCACGGTCACTCGTCGTTCACCCCCGCACGCGGTAGTTGCCAGCGCTGCCATAGTGCGAGGCAGCGTAGCCCGGTCGCCGCGACCGTCCCTGCGATCAGCGAGATACCTTGCGGCAGGTCGACGCTTTCGCAGACGACGACGAGCAGAGCGCCGAGCAGGGCGGGTAGTGCGTAGAGGTCGCGGTGCAGGAGCAGCGGCACCTCGTTGACGAGCATGTCGCGGATCACACCACCGCCGATCGCGGCGGTTGCACCGATCAACACTCCGCCGAGGGCACCCGACCCGTGCTGCAGTGCGACTGTCGCCCCACCCGCCGCGAACAGTCCCATCCCGAGCGCGTCGAAAAGGACTACGGCACTCCAGATTCGGTCGAGGACGGGGTGGGCGAAGAAGACGACCAACGACGTCGCGACCGACGCGGTGATGTTCGGCCATTTCGACAGCGAGTCGGGTGGATGCACCCCGAGCAGGAGGTCGCGCAGGATGCCGCCACCGATGCCCGTGGTGGCGCCGACGACGCAGATTCCGAAGATGTCGAGTTGCTTGCGGACGCCGACGAGCGCACCCGATGCCGCAAAGGCAACTATGCCGACGAGGTTGAGGATCTGCAGCAGCACCGGGTCAGCGTATGCCGGGCGTCAGGTGAGCCGGTCCAAGTCGACCAACCCGAGTTCGACGGCCTTCACCAGCCTGCGTGGCACCTTGTGCGCGACACCCCCGACGCGGACCTCGACGAGTGCGGGGTTGTTGGCCTTCCACTGCGATCGGCGGCTGCGGGTGTTCGACCGCGACATCTTCCGCTTAGGAACTGCCATGGGGACGCCTCCGTCCGTACTTGCGCTCGAACTTCTCGACGCGTCCCGCGGTGTCCATGATCCGCTGCGCACCGGTCCAGAACGGGTGCGATTCCGCGGTGACGTCGACGATCACGAGGGGGTAGGTGTTGCCGTCGGACCAGTCGACGGTGCGCTCGCTGGTGATGGTCGAACGGGTGAGGAACCGGGTCCCCGTACCCGCGTCCTGGAAGACCACCGGATGGTAGTCGGGGTGAATGCCCTGTTTCATGCCTGTTCCTCTCGATTGCTTTCCGAATACGGCGATTCGCTTGTCTCGCATGGATCTTCGTGCCATTGGCCGAATGGATCGGCCCAGTCCTGCCAGGTTTTCTCGTCGGCGAGTTCGTCGTCGGTGACCAGCGCCCACTGCAACGCCCTGGCGATATCGGACGGGTCGGCGGAGTGCACGAGCGCGATCATCGAGGTGTCGCGGTCGCCGAATCGTTCGTCCCAGCGCATCGCGGCCATGGCAACCCGCGCCGGGTCGGCTGCTGCCTGTTCGGCGGGTGACATGGCGGCGAGCCAGGTACCGGCACTGGCAACGCGAAGACCGCCACCCGCTGATTCGAGCCAGAGCGCTTCGTCGGGTTGCGTCGCGACCCAAACTCGGCCGCGGGCGCTGACGACACCGTCGAGCAGCACGTCGACCGCCTCGTGCAACCTGCCGGGGTGAAAGGGGCGGGTCGCGCTGAATTCGACGATCGTGACGCCGCAGTCGGTGTCGAGCGACGGTTGACCACGCAGCAAAGGACCGTGCGCGTCGAAGACGGCACCGCGTCGCGCGTCTGCCGGTACGTGTCCGAGCAGTGCGGCAGCGTCGGGTGTCGCCCCGGCAGGAACCCAGGTGATCGGCGCGCCGGGTGCGAGTCGCCGCAGGATCGCAAGCAACTTCGCCTGGTGCCACGCGTCCGCCGGACTGCCGCTGATGACGAGCGCGTCGGCGTAGTCGACCTGTCCGACGACGAGCTGCGCGACAGTCCGGTCGTCGTCGATGCTTGCCAGCACACCACGGTCGGCGAGGGTGTCGTCACCTGTCGCGTCGACAAGCCAACCGGCGGCGTCGACGCACGTCAGTACGGCGTCGATCCTGACGTCGCGAGCGGCGGGACCGTCCAATTGCCCTACGACGCCGGTGATCTCGACATTCTCGATCGCCCAGCACAGCGCTTCGGGTTCTAGTGTGCGGTCGAGTTCGAGTACGATGCGGTCGACCCTGCTTTGCCGGCCGAGCCTGCGCAGCAGTGGAAGCAGATCCTCGCGCAGTGTGCACGACACGCAGCCGTGTGCGAGCTCGAGGATCGATTCGCGGCGTCCGTCGTACGTGGTGACCGTTCGGCGGACGACCCCCTCGGTGACCTCGGCCAGATCATGGCGAACGACGACGGTCCTGGCGTCGAGCAGGGATCGAGCTGTCGCCGCGGTGGCGCCTGCCCAACCTGCCACCAGGACTACCGGCGTTCTGCGATCGGTCGCGCTCACGGTCAAGCCACCTCCAAGGTTCGGTATCAGGGGCCCCTCGCCGCCGTCGGCAGTCGGATGGGGACCCCTGACTCCAGGGTTAATCGACAACGATTGTCATTACGACAGGAGGGAATGTACCGTGAATCCAACACGTTGTCGAAAACGATTGTCATAACCGCAATCGCACAGTTCACGAGAGGCAAGACCGATGTCGGCGCACTGCCAAGTCACCGGACGGGTGCCAGGGTTCGGGAAATCCGTATCGCACTCGCACAAACGGACCAGCCGCCGCTGGAACCCGAACATTCAACGCAAGACCTACTTCGTGCCGAGTGAAGGTCGTCGAGTCACCCTCATCGTCTCGACGAAGGGCATCAAGACGATAGACCGCGACGGTATCGACGCGGTCGTAGCTCGCATACGCAGTCGAGGGGAGAAAATCTGATGGCCCGCAACGAGATTCGGCCGATCATCAAGCTGAAGTCGACGGCAGGGACGGGGTACACCTACGTCACGAGGAAGAACCGGCGCAACGACCCCGACCGTATGGTTCTACGCAAGTTCGACCCGGTCGTGCGCAAACACGTCGACTTCAGGGAAGAGCGCTGACATGGCCAAGAAATCGAAGATCGCTCGCAACGAGCAACGAAAATTGGTGGTCGCCCGCTTCGCCGAGCGCCGGACCGAACTCAAGGACATCATCCGCAGGCCGAGCAGCAGCGACGACGAGCGTAGAGCCGCACAATCCGCTCTGCAGCGGCTTCCGAGGGACGCAAATCCAGTACGATTGCGCAATCGAGACGCGGCGGATGGACGTCCTCGCGGCTACCTTCGGAAGTTCGGCCTTTCCCGAATTCGCGTTCGCGAAATGGCCCACCGAGGGGAACTTCCCGGCGTCCACAAATCGAGTTGGTGAGGAGCAGATCATGGCAGTGAAACGAGCACCCTCCAAGAAGACTCGCGCAGACGAGGGCCGCAAGCCGAAGAAGAATCCACTGATCTCCGCCGGTGTCGAGACTGTCGACTACAAGGACATCAACCTGCTGCGCACCTTCATCTCCGACCGCGGCAAGATTCGCAGCCGCCGCGTCACCGGGCTCACCCCGCAACAACAGCGGCAAGTCGCGGTAGCTGTGAAGAACGCTCGGGAGATGGCGTTGCTGCCGTTCACCAGCAGCAGTCGCTGACCCCTGCCACCGAACGACAACGGCCGCACAACCCAGCTGGGTTGCGCGGCCGTTGTGCTGTCAGCGAATCACGGGATGGTGAGGACCTGTCCCGGGTTGATCAGATCCGGGTTGTCGACACCACTTGCGTTCGCGATTTCCTGGTAGCGGTTGCCATCACCGTAGAACTTCTCGGAGATTGCCCACAGGGTGTCGCCAGGCTCGACCGTGTAGGTGCGAGGGGCCGGCGGCAGCGGCGGAGGTGCGGGGGCCTCGACCGGTGCGGGCTCGGGCTCGGCCGGTGCTTCGGCTGCCTCGACGTTGGTACCCGACGCCCAGAGGACATTGCCCTCGGCACCATAGAGCACGACGTTGCGGTCGGCCTGCAGCGTCAGCTTGGCGCCACTGTTTCCGCTGGTCTCCGATGCCCACTTGGGCTCGTTGGCGTCGTTGTACAGCACGAAGTTGCCATCGTCCTGCAACGTCGCACGGACGGCGCCCGACCCGTTGGTCTCACTGGCCCACACCGCGTTGCCGTCTTCGGACAGCACGAGATTGCCGTCGTCCTGCAGCGTCAGCGCGTACGCACCGTTGTTGATCGACTGGCCACGGTCGAGGCCGCTACCCGCCTGCAAAGTGTCCGCCACGTGGTTCCCCTTTCGGAGGATTTGTCTCTTATGGATACTTTGGTGCAACTGCGCCGAACCTGCTGCGTAGCTTGCACCGACGCCGAACACTACTGCGCCGGGGCGCGGCGCGCCCGGGTTAAGTTCACCAATTCAAAGAATGTTCACTCCCGCCGCTCGACCCGATATCAGCCGACCTGCGAACTTGCAGTTACAGACACCTGACCACCCCAGTACAAATAGCGGCTGGATTGCTGGCGTGTTCGCCACCGTGTCGCTATTTCCGTCGCAGCCTCATGTAATCGCTGACAACTGCTGCCCCGAGACCATCGAGATCGGGGGCGACCACACGACCGCCCGCACGCCGCGCCATCCGATCCACGAAGCGTGCCAGGCCCGGGTCGTCACCGAGCCGGAAGAAGGTCACCTGCGCACCGAGCCGGGCCAGCAGATCGAGTTCCTTGATCGTCAGACCGAGGGTCCGCATGCTCGGCGGGTAGTCGAAATGCGCGTAGCCGTCCGGTTCGAGGTGCGCTGTCGGCTCGCCATCGGTGACGATCAAGACGACTGGCTGCGCATTCGGATTACGACGCAGATGCCGACCCGCAAGCATCAGCGCGTGATGCAGGTTGGTGCCCTGCTCGTAAGCGCCGTCGAGACCTGCCAATTCCGAGGCGGTCAAGGTCCTCGCATTGCGACCGAACCCGATCAACTGCAGGTCGTCACCGCGGAACCGCGTGCTCACCAGATGATTGAGCGCGAGTGCGGTCCGCTTCATCGGTACCCACCTGCCCTCCATCACCATCGAGAACGACGTGTCGACGAGCAACGCGACAACGGCTTGCGCACGCTGTTCGGTTTCGGAGACCTCGACATCGGACACCTGCAAACGGACGGGTATCGCGCCCGGCTGCCGCAGCACTGCATTGGTGATCGTCCTCGTCACGTCCCACGGTTCGGTATCGCCGAAGGCCCACTCCCTGCTCGCGCCCGTCGGCTCCCCCATCGCGCCGGCTTTGCGCGTGTCGCGTTCGCCGCGTCGACCAGACAAGCTGCCCGCAACATCGCGCAACGCCGATTCGCCGAGCCGTCGCATCGCCTTCGGCGAGAGCCGCCACTGCCCGTCGGCACCTTTGTCGAGAAAACCTTGCTGCTGCAACGCTTTCTCCAACTCCGCGAGGGTTTTCACATCCGCGGCGGCTTCGTCGCCGAGGTGCCGAGCCAACGCATCGAGATCGATGTCGTCGAGTTGAGCACCCGCATGTTGTTGCGCGAGTTGATCGCCCAGCTCTTCGAGTTCGGCGATCTCCTGCAGCGCTGCCGTCCCTTCGCCGAGTCCCATGCCCTGCTCACCACGGAAGCGCTCCGAACCCTCCCAATCCTCCCCCGGCCGCGCCGACTGCAGATGCTGATCGAGGCGACCCAACTGATCCAGCAGCGACGGACTACCGAAGGCCTGCTGCGACAACGCATCCAGCTCGGCACGTTGGTCAGGGGTCAGCGAGTTCCTGAGCCGCTGCGCCGCGGCAGCACGTGCTGCGAGCGAATCGAGTAACTCCTCGACGTTGGTCGGATTGTCGGGAAAGAACTCACCGTGGCGGTCCATGAACTCGTCGAACTGCTCTTGGGTGTCTGTGCCCTGCGCATGTGCGTCGAGCAGATTGTTGAGGTCGTCGAGCATGTCGGCGGTCCGCTGCCGGTCCTCGTCCGACGCGTTCTCCAACGCCTGTTTCATCCCGGCGAAACGTTGGTCGAGCAACTCTCGCTCGAGCAGATCGCGAATCTTGTCGTACTCCGCGCGGGCTTCGGAGCTGCGCCACTCGTAGTCCGAAAGTTCTTGTACCGCTTTGGCAGTCGATCCAGGAAGCTCGGCGAGCTGCATTTCGGCGAACCGTGCATCGTCGTCGAGCGCGCGGGCAAGCGCCTTGCGTTCCTCCAACACCGCACGGTCGAGCAGCTTGCGAACCTCTTCGAGCGTTCCGTCGAGATTGCTGCGCTGCAACATCTCTCGTCGTCTCTTCGCGGCCTTCATCGCGAGGTCGTCGAGACCCCGCATGTTGCCGGTACCGCGACGAAGCAACTCGCGCAACGCATGTCGCGGCGAACTGCCGCTCATGACATCGTTACCGATCGCCTCGAGCGCATCGCGCAGGTCCACCGGCGGTGCGAGTGGATCGCTACCGTCGTACGGCGTGTACCGCGAATCCCGCATCAGCCGTACACCAGCTGCCCGTCGTCGCTCGCGATCTTGCTGATGCGACGAGCCAGATACAAGCCCTCCAGCGCGAACTCGGCCGCCGCTGCGCGTTCACCGTCGGATTCGGCGTGCAGCCTCTTCGCGACCACTTCGAGAATGTCGAGGTCGGGTAGTTCGGCCAGGAGCGCTTTGGCCGTGACCCGCTCGCCAGTCACAACCGGATCGCCGAGTTCGACCGCACTCACCAGCGTGGCAAGGTCGATCCCACCGAGACGTTCGCGCGCGGTGTCTGCCGTCGCGCGACGCAGCAGATGCTCGAGAACCTCGATCTCCCGACCTTCCTCGCCGGATTCGAACTCGATCTTGCCGCGCAGGACCTCGATGACCGTGCCGAGATCGACCGGACGCGCAACCGGGTCGGCCTCGCTGAGCACGACACTGCGATGCACCGCCGACGCCGCCACGGTTTCGGCGGCAGCAACGGCGAAACGAGCCGACACACCCGACCGCTGATCGATCGCCGTCGATTCGCGCAGCAGTCGAGTGAACCGCGCCAGCACCTCCAGCAGATATTCCGGGACGGTCGCTTCGAGGTGTGCTTCCTGATGAACGACTGCGATCTCGTCGCTCAGCAGCCGTGGATAGTGGGTACGGATCTCGGCGCCGAAACGGTCCTTGAGTGGAGTGATGATACGGCCGCGATTCGTGTAATCCTCGGGGTTCGCGCTCGCGACCAACAGGACGTCCAAAGGTAGCCGCAAGGTGTAACCGCGGACCTGAATATCCCGCTCCTCCATCACGTTCAGCAGCGACACCTGAATCCGCTCGGCGAGGTCGGGCAGCTCGTTGATGGCGACGATGCCTCGGTGCGCACGCGGAACGAGTCCGAAGTGGATCGTCTCCGGATCGCCCAGGCTGCGACCTTCGGCGACCTTCACCGGATCGACGTCACCGACGAGGTCGGCAACGCTGGTATCCGGCGTCGCCAACTTCTCCGCATACCGTTCGCTGCGATGCCGCCATTCGATCGGCAGGTCGTCGCCGAGTTCTGCCGACCGTCGAATCGAGGCAGGCGTGATCGGATCGTAGGGATGTTCGCCGAGTTCACTGCCCGCGATGACCGGGGTCCACTCGTCGAGCAGCAGGTTCAGGGTTCGCAGAAGTCGCGTCTTACCCTGGCCCCGCTCGCCGAGTAGGACGACGTCATGGCCTGCGATCAGCGCTCGCTCCAAACGGGGCAGCACGGTGTCCTCGAACCCGACGATTCCCGGCCACGGATCCCTACCGTCGCGCAGTGCAGCGATGAGGTTCGTTCGAATCTCTTGCTTGACGGACAGTTGCGCATGCCCAGAGGCACGCAGCTCGCCGAGTGTCGCGGGCTTGGTGTTGGCGTGAGTCACCTCCTCACGTTACGAGTGTTCTTCCAAGGCGGCCACTGGAGCACCGACCCCCGTCATAGGATCGGACCATGGAGACCTGGGTCCTACCAGCGTTGCTCGGCCTCGGACTGGCTGCAGCCAGCGGTTTTCGCACCTTCCTACCCCTACTGATGCTGAGCGGTGCAGCGCATTTCGAACTGCTCGGCATCGATCTCAATTCGTCGTTCGACTGGGTCGGCTCGACCGGAGCCTTGGTTGCGCTGGCGATCGCGACGGTTGTCGAACTGCTCGCCGACCTGATCCCGGTCGTCGACAACGTCCTGTCCGTCGTCGGTAACGTCACCCGACCGATAGCCGCCGTCATTGCAGCGGGGGCGGTGTTCGCCTCGCTCGATCCGTCGACGGCGGCGATCGCGGGCCTGATCATCGGCGCTCCGACCGCACTCGCGATCAGCGGTGCGCAGACCAGCCTGCGTGGCGCGAGCACCGTCGGTACGGCGGGGGTCGCAAATCCCGTCATCTCGGTACTGGAAGACATCGTCTCGTTCGTGCTGTCGCTGATCGCGATGCTGCTGCCGATCCTGGTGCCGGTGCTTCTCGGCCTGCTCATCTGGGGAGTCTGGCGGCTGACCACACGGTTTCGCCGTAAACCGTCCCCCGCCTAGCGCCGAGTGTGCACTTACGTCTCGTCCGAGCCGGATCGAGCGACGAAAAGTGCACACTCGTCAGAAGCTATACACAGCCTGTGGATAGAGGGTTTTGACCACACGGGATTCGGTAGCAGTCTGCTCCGATGGGGGAATTCGATCGGCCGTTTCTCGGTAGCGCCGCCGTCGCTGCTGGTGCGGTCACTAAAAGGCAACTTCGCGTCGATTGCACGCGCCTGCTCCGGGACGTCTACGTCTGCAAAGGCGTCACCGTCGATGCACTCGTCAGAGCTCACGCTGCAGCGATCTGGGCAGGTGACGATGGCATCCTGGCTGGGCTCTCTGCGGCAGCGATCCATGGCGCGCTCTGGATCGATCCGAACGCACCCGCCGAAGCGTTCCGAACGGGTAGTCGACGTCCGCCACCTCGCACGATCGTGCACGGCGATGCCCTGGAGCCCGACGAATTCGGTTTGTTCGCAGGCAGATTGGCGTCCACGCCGGCACGGACAGCCTACGACCTGGGTCGGCGACTACCTCTCGACACCGCGATAGCGACTATCGACGCTCTGTGCCGAGCGACAGGGCTCCAGCCCGAACAGATCTCGGACGTTGCCGAGCGTCACCCGGGCACCCGTGGGATCGTCTCGCTGCGTGCGGCAATCGAACTCGTCGACGGCGGAGCCGAATCACCGCAGGAAACGCGGACTCGACTCTTGCTCGTTCGTGCCGGACTGCCACGGCCGACGACGCAGATTCCGATCGTCGACGAATACGGACGTGTTGTTGCGCGCGCCGACCTCGGCTGGGAGCGGTGGCGTGTGCTCGTCGAATACGACGGCGTTCAGCACTGGACGGACGAAGAGCAGCGGGCATGGGATCACGAGCGATCCGAACTACTGGAACGCCTGGGCTGGAAAGTGATTCACGTCAGCTCGAAGCGACTTCGGATGAAACCACACGAAATCGTCGAAAAGGCTCGCCAGAAGCTACGCGAAGCGGGAGCACCCGTCTAGAAACCGCGTCGAGTGTGCACCTGTTGTCGCGAGAGGCGTGAAAAGCGACAGCAAGTGCACACTCAGCAAAGGAGTCAGTGCGCGAAGTGACGAGCCCCGGTGAGATACATCGTCACGCCTGCCTCGCGTGCGGCCTCGATGACGAGGTCGTCGCGGACCGACCCACCCGGCTGCACGATGGCCCGAACACCAGCTGCGGCAAGCACTTCCAGACCGTCGGGGAAGGGGAAGAACGCATCCGACGCCCCGACCGAACCTTTCGTTCGATCGCCCGCACGCTGCACGGCGAGGTGCGCGGCGTCGACCCTGTTGACCTGTCCCATTCCGACGCCGACCGACGCGCCGTCGTGCGCTAGCAGGATCGCGTTCGACTTCACGGCCCGGCATGCGCGCCAAGCGAATTCGAGGTCTGCGAGCGTTGCTTCGTCCGCGCCAGGACCGACTGCAAGAGTCCAGTTCGCGGGATCGTCACCTTCGGCGTCGATGATGTCGCGTTGCTGCAGCAGCGCGCCACCCGAGATCGGGCGAAGTTCGGCACCACCGTGGACGGGTGGATGGGCGAGCAGAACTCGAATGTTCTTCTTGCGCTGCAACACTTCCACCGCACCATCCGCGTAGGCCGGAGCGATGATGACCTCGGTGAAGATCTCGGCGACCTGCTCGGCCATCTCGACGGTGATCTCGCGGTTCGCGGCGATCACCCCACCGAACGCACTGACCGGATCGCACGCGTGCGCCTTGCGGTGGGCGTCGGCGATGTCGTCGGCGATCGCGATGCCACATGGGTTGGCGTGCTTGATGATTGCCACTGCCGGTGCCGAATGATCGAACGCCGCACGCCACGCGGCGTCGGCATCGGTGTAGTTGTTGTAAGACATTTCCTTGCCGTGCAACTGCTGGGCCTGCGCGAGACCGTCGGCACCGTGGCCCGACTTGTACAGCGCCGCAGCCTGATGCGGGTTCTCACCGTAACGCAGCACGGCCGAGCGATCCCACGTGCCACCGAGCCACGCCGGGAAGCCTTGCGGATCGGCGACGAGGACGTTGGACATCCAGCTAGCGACAGCGACGTCGTAGGTCGCCGTGTGCTGAAATGCCTGCGCGGCCAGAGCAGTTCGCTCGGCGAGGGTGAAGCCACCGCCCGACACAGCGGTCAGCACGTCGTCGTATCGCGCCGGATCGACGACGACCGCGACGGACGGATGATTCTTCGCGGCGGCACGCACCATCGACGGACCGCCGATGTCGATCTGCTCGACGCACTCGTCCGGTGAGGCTCCCGAGGCAACGGTTTCGGTGAACGGATACAGGTTCACGACAACGAGCTGGAAGGCCTCGACCCCGAGTTCGGTCAGCTGATCGAGATGTTCCTCCTTGCGGGTGTCAGCGAGGATGCCAGCGTGGACCCTGGGATGCAGCGTCTTGACGCGCCCATCCAAAGTCTCGGGGAATCCGGTCAGGTCTTCGACCTTCGTCACCGGAATTCCGGCGCCCGCGATGGTCGCGGCCGTCGACCCGGTCGAGACAAGTTCGACACCTGCGGCGCGCAAACCGGTTGCGAGCTCTACCAGCCCGGACTTGTCGTACACGCTGACCAGTGCACGGCTGACAGCCTTGCGTTCACTCACTTGGAATCTCGGCCTTTCGTCCATCGGAGATGACACCTCTTACGGCAACGGCGGCGACGACCTCCGCCAGTAGTCGACGTTCGACCACCTTGATTCGCTCGTGCAGGCTCGCTTCGTCGTCGTCGGGAAGGACCGCAACGCCTTCCTGAGCCAGGATCGGTCCCGTATCGACGCCGGAATCCACCAGATGCACTGTGGCACCGGTGAGTTTCACCCCGTAGGCCAGCGCATCGGGCACCCCGTGCGCGCCAGGAAACGACGGCAGCAGCGCGGGGTGAGTGTTGATGATCCGGCCGCCGAACGTCGACAGGAACGTCGGCCCGAGGATCTTCATGAAGCCAGCTGTGACGACGAGGTCCGGATTGTGTCGGTCGACGGCCTTCGTCAGCGCGACATCCCATTCGGCGCGGCCCGCGTGCTCGCGAAGTGCAACCTTGAAATGGGCTACGCCGGCGGCGTCGGCGAAGTCCGTTGCCGGGCAGGTTCTGTCGACACCGACCGCGACGATGTCAGCGGGATAGGTCGAACTGCTCGCGGCCTCGAGCAGAGACCGCAGCAGCGTTCCGGTTCCGGATGCCAACACGACAACTCGCGCGGGCGCCGTCGACGGCAGCCGGATTGGTTCACCCGAGGTGGTCAGCGCTCTACTCCTGGCTGCATCGGTAACGGTCAGGGTCGGTATTCCGACCGGTAGAGAGCCTAGTCGGCGGTACCTGGGGCAGCCTCGGGCAGGTCCACAACTTCGGCGTCGACAACATCGGCATCGCCGACCTCGCCGACCTCGGCGTCGGCGGCATCGCCTTCGGCATCCACTGCTTCGGCTTCCACGATGTCGCTGTCGTTGTTCGCTGCGGCGTCGCCGGACTCGACGGCCAACTGAGCGTCGTCCTCGACAATTTCGACGTCGATGGCGACAGGCTCCGCGACGACACGAACCTCGTCCTCGCGTCGGCTCTTACGCTCGGCTGCGGCAGTTCCGTTTCGACCGACGACGAATGCCGACGCAGATCCGAGCAACGCCAACCAGCCCGCAACGGCCGCGCCCGCGGCAAATGCCTGAGCGCCGACGTGTCCGAACGTTCCGAGTTCGCCGCCGGCAGCGAAGGCGAGGAGACCGAAAACGACTCCCACGCCGAGACCGCCCGCCAGCGCAGCTTGCGCCGCTGCAGTCCGATCCGTCTTCGCCGCGGCGCACTCGCGTCCGAGTTGCACTGCGACGTATATCGGAACGACCAGCAACGCAGGCCACCATGGCTGCGCGGTTCCGGTCGGCACCGCGGCGAGGACGGGTAGCCCGGGGACGGGTCCACCGACCACACCGAAAAGGCTGATCGACGCTACACCGATGTTGGCAGTGGCCCCGACGACGACCGCACCGACTCCGACGACGACGTTCGGCAGATACGCCAATGACAGCAAACTCATGCCGAGCCCGCCGACGAAGCCATCGGAGGTGTGCAGCAAATCGAGCATCGTCGACCACGACGCGAGCAGCGAAACAACGGTGACAACGGCCGCAGACACGAGTAGACGACGAATCGCGTGCAAACCGGCGGTCGTGCCCGCGATAACCCAACTCGGCACCTGCGCGGACACGACGAGGTAGCGCCACCGTGCGGTTGCAACGCCGAGCGCGGCCGCACCGAGATGCAGCAACACAACCCAGGCGAACGCGGCGAGAGTGTTCGGCGACTGGAGTGAGATGACTGCGGACGCGTCCTTGATGACCGCCAAGCAGACGACGGTCACGACGAACGGGCCACCGACCGCGGCACCGACGATCCAGCCGATTTCACGTCGCGAAGTCAGCGGTTCGATTGCGGCGCTGCATCCGCGGACGACCATCCACAGCAGACCGAAAGTCGGCAGCAGGGGCAGCACTCCGATGGCCGTGCTGCCGATCGTCGGACCGACCTGGTGGACGCCGAGCCACGTGGCAGCGATCGCACCTGCCGTGCCGGTGAGGTCGCTGTTGGCCGTCACGAGAGTGACGAGAATGATCGCGGAGATCAGCGTCAGAACGACGACGGTCGGGCGAAAGGCTACAAGCAGCAGACGTTTCGCGAGGTCGGGCGTCAGGGCTGGCTGTGCAGGCGCCCGACTGCCGGATCGCGTGTCGTTCTTGCGCGTTGTCGAATCAAGCAGAGCACTCATCCCTCCGAGGGTGACACTTCCGCCGGCGCGCAGTGCTCAGGCGCGCCGACGGAAGTCGGAAGTCACACTCTCGTTTTCAACTACTTGCTGGCGGAACTACTCGTTGGGATTACGAAACGCCTGCGTGGCGTCGTTGCCGCCGTCGGGCGCGCGGTGCTGCGGTGCCGCGGAGCCGAAGTTCAGCTGCGAACCGTACTGCTGACCCGGCTGACCCTGCTGCGCCGAAGGCGGCTGATACTGCTGGGTCGGAGCTGCCTGCCCCTGGGGTGCCGACGGCGCACTCTGCTGCCCGCCCTGCTGTCCACCCTGCTGGCCGTAGCCCGCCGGTGCGCCGAAGGACGACTGCTGCGCTTGTCCGTAGCCCTGGCCCTGGCCGTAGCCCTGCTGCTGCGGCTGGCCGTAACCGCCCTGACCGTAGGTCTGGCCTGGCTGGCCATAACCCTGCTGGCCGTAACCGCCGAAAGCGGGCGCGGGCCGCGGAGCCGGAGCCTTGATGATGCCCGCGCCGAAGAGGAACGCGGCCACTGCCGCGCCGGCCTGAATCAGGCTGAGCAGCAGGACTATCCAGCCACCGAAGGCGACCTTGAAGTTCTCGGTCACGCTGAATACTTGGAAGAGCAGGGTCAGGAATGCGGTCACCGCGATGGCGGCAGAAGGCGCGGTCCAATCCTGCTTCGGCAGCAGCGAGATTCCTGCGAGCAGTCCACTGAGGAGCAACAACGCCACGACGAGCGCGCCGCCGGAGAACGGGGTCTCGAAAAACTTGACCCCTTCACCGTCTTCGATGTCCTGGGCGATGAACGGCGCGAAGCCGACGAGAAAGTTCAGTACACCGAGTCCTGCGACGACTGCCGACAGAATCCACGGCAATCCCTTGGCTGCTGTGGTTGCGGAGGTTGCGTTCGGGTTCGGCTGGGCCGGCTGACCGTACCCGGAACCCCCCTGCGGGTTAGACATGGTCTTGCTCCTTGTTCAAGTCGCGAGTAGTCACACGGAACGCTACTGCACAAACTCCCCGAACGACCGACGGTCGCCTCGTTGCGCTTGTTTCAGCAACGAGGCGACCGTATCGGATCGCGTATCGGATCGGTTGGCTGCCTACGCGGTCACAGCTGCTTGTTGCAGGATCTCCCGTGCCAGACCAGCGGTTTCGGACGGCGTCTTACCGACTTTCACTCCCGCTGCTTCCAATGCATCTTTCTTGCCCTGCGCGGTACCCGACGAGCCCGACACGATGGCGCCCGCGTGGCCCATCGTCTTGCCTTCGGGTGCGGTGAATCCCGCGACGTAGCCGACGACGGGCTTGGTCACGTTGGCCTTGATGTACTCGGCCGCGCGCTCTTCGGCATCGCCGCCGATCTCGCCGATCATGACGATGAGCTTGGTGTCGGGGACCTTCTCGAAGGCCTCGATCGCGTCGATATGGGTCGTACCGATGACCGGGTCGCCGCCGATGCCGATGGCGGTGGAGAAACCGAAGTCGCGGAGTTCGAACATCATCTGGTAGGTCAGCGTGCCCGACTTGGAGACGAGGCCGATCGGTCCGGTGCCCGTGATGTTGGCGGGGGTGATGCCGACGAGGGCTTCGCCTGGCGTGATGATGCCGGGGCAGTTCGGTCCGATGATCCGAGTCTTCTTGCCCTTTTCGACGTTGTAGGCCCACGCGTACGCGGAGTCCTGCACCGGAATGCCTTCGGTGATGACCACGAGCAGGCCGATCTCGGCGTCGATGGCTTCGACGATCGCATCCTTGGCGAACTTCGGCGGGACGAACGCGATGGACACGTCGGCGCCGGTCTTCTCGATCGCTTCGGCAACGGTCCCGAACACCGGGATTTCCACTGCCGCACCGGATGCGTCGGTGTGACTGACGGTGGTGCCCGCCTTGCGAGCGTTGACACCGCCGACGATCTGGGTGCCTGCCTTGAGCATCAGCGCGGTGTGCTTGGTGCCTTCGCCGCCGGTGATGCCCTGGACGATGACCTTGGAATCTTTGTTGAGGTAAATAGACACAGCCTGTTTCCTTTACTTGGCCGAAGCCAGTTCGGCGGCCTTGTCGGCGCCCTCGTCCATGGTCGCCGCCAGCGTCACCAGCGGGTGCGCAGCGTCTGCGAGAATCTTGCGGCCTTCCTCGACCTTGTTGCCGTCGAGGCGAACCACCAGTGGCTTGTTGGCCTCGTCGCCGAGCGTCTGCAACGCGCCGACGATGCCATTCGCGACCGCGTCACATGCGGTGATACCGCCGAAGACGTTCACGAACACACTCTTGACCTGTTCGTCGTTGAGGATGACGTCGAGTCCGGCTGCCATGACCTCCGCAGACGCACCGCCACCGATGTCGAGGAAGTTCGCAGGCTTGACTCCGCCGTGCTTCTCACCCGCGTAGGCGACGACGTCCAGCGTCGACATGACCAGACCGGCACCGTTGCCGATGATGCCGACCGCACCATCGAGCTTGACGTAGTTGAGGTCGTTCTCCTTGGCCTTCAGTTCGAGCGGATCGGTTGCGTCCTTGTCCTCGAACTCGGCGTGGCCCGGCTGCCGGAAGTCGGCGTTCGCGTCGAGGGTCACCTTGCCGTCGAGGGCGAGAATCTGATCGTCGGGCGTACGGACGAGTGGGTTGACCTCGACGAGGAGTGCGTCTTCGGAGACGAAGACCTCCCACAGTTTCTGGATCGTGACCGCAGCGGCGTCGAGCACCTCGGCGGGCAGGTGGCCCTGCTCGGCAATGCTGCGAGCGAAGGCGAGGTCGACACCCTTGACGGCGTCGACGGCGACCTTGGCGAGGCGGTCCGGCTTGGTTGCTGCAACTTCCTCGATCTCCATGCCGCCTTCGACCGAGCACATCGCAAGGTAGGTGCGGTTGGTGCGATCGAGCAGGAACGAGATGTAGTACTCCTCGGCGATGTCCTTCGCCTCGGCGACGAGCAACTTCTTGACTACGTGGCCTTTGATGTCGAGGCCGAGAATGTTCTGCGCGTGGGTAAGCGCTTCGTCTGCGTTTACTGCGTACTTGACTCCACCGGCCTTGCCGCGGCCGCCGACCTTTACCTGGGCTTTGACCATCACCGGATTGCCGATTTCTTCGGCGATCCGCTTGGCCTCGTCGGCGTTGTCGGTAACTCGGCCTTTCGACGAAGGAACTCCGTGTTTTTCGAAGAGCTCTTTCGCCTGGTATTCGAAGAGATCCATCTGCTCACCGTCTCGTCTGCGTTGACACCCACTCGCGGGTAGGAGCGGGTCAGGTTCGGACTTTAGCCACCTCGTTGCATCGTCAATCGACCGCATACATGCTATATGGTTCATCTCACTCGGCGACCGACATTGCGAAGGAATTCACCAGCGTCTCGATCGCCGTTCGACGACGTCTTCTCTGGTCACGCCCACGATATCGCTACTGACGAGTAGCCATGATGGGTTCGGTCGCAATTGGCTGCGCAGCGGCGGTTGGAACACGTTCCGTGACACGCCCGAGATGTCTCGATATGACATCGACCCCTTTGGAGACTCTGCACATATTCCCAGGTCAGTTTGTGATGCATCTCACATATCTGGATTCGTAGCCCCGTTAACTTGCGCTGCTTGCAATCGTTTCGTTACCGTCCTCGAGGTCTAAGTCACAACCTGGTCACGGAGGGAACGGCGCATCTTGTCGCAACATCGCAGTCCGTTCACACCCAGCCGTTTCGTGACCGATCAGGCGGATCCTTCGGGAGCGTTCGACAATCGCCTCGACAACACCAGCTTCGAGTTCGGAACGAACTTCGACGACGCCGATGGCCCCTATGGCCGTCGCCCGGGTGTGCTCGGTCCCGCATCGACCGAGCAGTCATTCGGATATCAGCCCAATCGTCAGGATCGTTACATTTCAAATCCGGAGCTCGACCGCGAAACCGACCGAGTCACCGAGTACTCATCATCGACCTACAGCTTCCGCAGCTGGGACGACGAAGCCGCCAGCTCCTCCGACTACCGCGCCGAGTTCGGTCCGGTCAGCCATCGGCGTCCGAGCGCAGAGTCGGCAGGTAGCTCCGAACAAGTCCCCAAGCGTCGTCGCGGCGCACACCGCCTCCCCGCTCCCCCTGCCGCCCTGAAAGGTCGCGCGGCGGTCGTAGCCGTCGCAGCGGGCGCAGTCGTCTCAGCGGGCCAGGCAGCGGTCAGCAGCAGCACCGACACGTCGCCTTCGATCGCCGACGTCGCGCTCTCCGCCGACGCACAGTCGGGCATCGCCGCCACAGCAATGCCACAGGCGGCACAGTTCGTCGACACGGCAGGTGTCGCGGTCACTCCCGAGAACGAGTCCAAGACAGCGCCGCAGCTGCTCAACATCGCAGCGCCGCTCGATCCGACGCAATTCACCGGCCTCATCGAAAAGGGCCAGAAGTTCGCCCAGGATCGCGCCGCACGCGAAGCCAAGGCGCTGCGTCCGCTGTTCGCACTCCCCGCCCTCGGCTCGTACACCTCCGGCTTCGGTGCCCGCTGGGGCACGCTGCACGCAGGCGTCGACATTGCCAATGCCATCGGCACCCCGATCCTTGCCGTCGCCGACGGCACTGTGATCGACGCGGGTCCGGCTAGCGGCTTCGGCATGTGGGTCCGCCTCAAGCACGCCGACGGCACCGTCACCATCTACGGCCACATCGACTCGGCGACCGTCACGGTCGGCCAGCAGGTCATGGCGGGCGACGAAATCGCGAAGATGGGCAACCGAGGCTTCTCGACCGGCCCGCACGTCCACTTCGAGGTGTGGCTCAACGGCACCGACAAGGTCGACCCGCTTCCGTGGCTCGCCTCGCGCGGTATCAGCCTCGGCGTCGAACGCGACTGATTCCCAACATCTTTCACCGCCCCGCAGCGTGAGGGCGCCCTTGCCGCCGTCACACGACGTCAAGGTGCCCTCGACATCACGGCGCAGCCGGAGCCAATGTCACATTGGTACCTCTAGGCGGCACGAATGCCACATTGGCTCCGCAATTCTCGGTCCCCGACGCCCTACAGCTTCATCATCGGCGCGCCGAACCCTGGGACCACGCGGACCTTGCCTGCGGAGCCGAAGTCGATCGTCACGGTCGGGTACTGACCGAGGGTGTCTTCGGAGATGACGGTCCCGAGGCCGTACTTGTCGTGATTGACACGGTCACCGAGTTTGTAGACCTCGACGGCCTTACCTCTGACGGATCCGGGCGCAGGCCTGGGCGACCCGTAGCTCTCGGCTCGTCTGCTCGGGCCACCGAAGCCGGACCCGCCGGTCCGTGTCCAATCGCGCGACTGCCCGCGACCGATGGCGTTGCCGACGGACTTGCCCGGATCGAGCCTGCGCCAGTTGATGAGTTCGTTCGGGATCTCCTGCAGAAACCGTGACTCCGCGTTGCTGATGGGCTGACCCCATGCCGACCTGACGATGGCTCTGGTGAGATAGAGACGCTTTCGGGCCCTCGTGATACCCACATAGGCCAATCGGCGCTCCTCGGACAACTCAGCGGCATCTCCGAGTGCTCGCATGTGCGGGAACTGGCCGTCTTCCCAGCCGGTGACGAACACGATCGGAAATTCGAGCCCCTTCGCCGTGTGCAGCGTCATCATCGTGACGACGCCGGACCCCGAATCGGGCAGCTGGTCGGTGTCGGCGACGAGGGACACCCGCTCGAGGAACGCCGCGAGCGACCCCGGATCGACCTCACCGTCGGCGACCGCGGCTTCGCGTGTGCCCTCGGCGTCGGCGAGCGCCGCGGCATTGCGTGCCTCGGAACTGAATTCCGCTGCGACGCTGACCAATTCGTTGAGGTTGTCGAGTCGGGCACCGTCCTGCGGATCGCTGCTCGCAGCAAGTTCGGCACGATAGCCGGTGCGTTCCAATATCGCTTCGACCATCTCGCCGACGTCGAAGTAGCCACCTTCGGTGTTTCCGACCTCGCGGATGCCGTCCATCATCTCGAGAAACGCCAGGATGGCGCGCTGCGAACGGGTGTTGAGCAGCGGGACGACACCTCGTCCCGCGTCGCGAAGTGCCTCCGCGAAACTGATGTTCTTCTGCTCTGCGTGCACGGCGACGCAGGCCTCCGCGCGGTCGCCGATGCCGCGGCGAGGCGTGTTCAGAATCCTGCGCAGGCTGACCGTGTCCTCGGGGTTGTCCAGGACCCGCAGGTACGCGACAGCATCACGAACCTCCTTGCGTTCGTAGAAGCGCACACCGCCGACCACCTTGTAGGGCAGCCCACGACGGATGAACATCTCTTCGAGCGCACGCGACGAGTTGTTCGTGCGATAGAAGACCGCCACGTCGCTGAACTTGGCCTCGCCTGCATCGGAGAGCCGGTCGATCTCGGAGGCGACGAACGTCGCTTCGTCGTGCTCGTTGTCCGCGACGTACCCGGTGATCAAATCGCCGTCACCGGAATCGGTCCACAGTCGCTTCTCACGGCGACCCGCGTTGCGCGAGATCAGGGCATTGGCCGCGGAAAGGATGTGCTGGGTCGAGCGGTAGTTCCGCTCGAGCAGGATCGTCCGAGCATCCGGATAGTCGCGCTCGAATTCCTCGATATTTCGTATCGTCGCACCGCGAAACGCATAGATGGACTGGTCGGCGTCGCCGACGACGCAGAGTTCGCTCGGGGCGATGGCTGCAGCGGGGTCGTCGGGATTGTCTACGGTCTCGGAGCTGCCGCCGACCAGTTCCTTCACGAGGACGTACTGCGCGTGGTTGGTGTCCTGGTACTCGTCGACGAGCACGTGCCTGAACCGTCTGCGGTAGTACTCAGCGACCTGCGGGTAGTTCTGCAGCACCGCGACGGTCTCGCCGATGAGATCGTCGAAATCCATCGCGTTCGCACTGCGCAGCCGCTTCTGATACTCGACGAACACCCTCGCGACCAGACGCTCCAACTCGGTGCCCGCCTTGTCGGCGTCGTCGGTCGCTCGCTCGGGATCGATCAGTTCGTTCTTGAGGTTGGAGATGCTCGTCGCGAGCAAACGCGCGGAGAACTTCTTCGCATCGATCTCGAAATCTCGGCTGATCATGGTGAGCAGACGACGCGAATCGTCGGCGTCGTAGATCGAGAAGTTCGAGTTGAGCCCCGGCAGCAGCGACGCCTGCATCCGCAGGATCCGCACGCAGCTCGCATGGAACGTGGACACCCACATGTTGCGAGCACGGGGCCCGACGATGCCGATCACCCGCTCGCGCATCTCGCCTGCGGCCTTGTTGGTGAACGTGATCGCGAGAATCTGGCCCGGAGTCGCTCCTCGCGCAGCAAGGAGGTACGCGATCCGGCGGGTAAGTACCGCCGTCTTGCCCGAGCCTGCGCCCGCGACGATCAGCAGCGGCGACCCGGTGTGGACGACAGCTTCACGTTGTTGTGGATTGAGACCGTCGAGCAGCCGCTCGGCCGTCTCTGCCGCGGTCTCCTTCGCCGACGGGACCGATCCTCCCTTGGGCGCAGTTGCTGCATCGGTCGCTGAATCCTTGGTCACAATGCTCATTTCCGGGTACAGCTCATTTTCTGGGTGCTGCTCATTACCGAGTTCATTTCCCGAACACGCTACCGGCGCGCACCGACATCGCAGCCATCGCCGCATTCGACGCCGGAGCCGGATGGAGCAACGGTAACGGCCCGATTACAGTATGATTAAGGCCCCCTGGTCAGCGGCATCGCCCGATGCGACCTGGGCCCGACGTCCAACTCACAGCTAGGTCACAGGACTTTCTGTTTTGACAGACTCAGGACCCGTGGCAGACTAATTTCATGATCAGAGTCGGTGCACCCCAGTTTCCAGAGATTTCCGACCGGTAGTCGCTACTGGAGACTGCAAGCCTGACCAGTCCACGTACCTGGGCTTTTAGACAAATTCCAGGTCTGTTTCGTGGAAGAAGCACTGGATCGGTAACAACTCGACGTTGATAGGCGATCCACGTTCTGACACGAGGAGAAGATATGAGCAGCCCGACAAAGACAACTGGCTCCGGTTCTTCCATGCCGCAGAGCGAGGCAGAGATCGAAAAGCTCCGCAAGGAGATCGATCAGCTCGACGCCGAGATCTTGGCGGCGATCAAGCGACGCACTGAGGTTTCCCGCATCATCGGCCGCACGCGAATGGCTTCGGGCGGCACCCGCCTGGTCCACAGCCGCGAGATGAAAGTCCTCGAACGCTTCAGCGAGCTCGGCCAAGAGGGCCACACGCTTGCCATGCTGTTGCTGCGCCTCGGCCGCGGACGCCTCGGTCACTGAACCTCCGCGTCCGCGGCACCTGCCGCTGAACCATGCTCGATCAGGGTGTCAGAGCTACATACTTCGTCTCCAGATACTCGTCGATACCTTCGAAACCGCCTTCTCGACCGAACCCGGACGCTTTGACGCCGCCGAACGGTGCAGCCGCATCCGAGATCACTCCCCTGTTCACACCGACCATCCCCGTCTCCAGAGCCTCGGCCACGCGTAGCGCGCGGTCGAGGTTTTCTGTGTAGATGTAGGCGACCAAGCCGTACTCGGTGTCGTTGGCCGCGGCGACAGCTTCCTCCTCCGTGTCGAAGCCGACGATCGGCGCGACCGGCCCGAACACCTCTTCCCGCAGGATCCGTGCGTTGGCAGGAACATCGGCGAGCACGGTCGCGGGATAGAAGAATCCGGCACCGCCCGGTGCCTTGCCGCCCAGTTCGAGGCTCGCGCCGACCGCAACGGCATCGTCGACCAGCTCGGTCACGGTTGCGAGTTGGTCCGCGTTGATCAGCGGTCCGAGTGTGGTCGCCGGATCGGTTCCGGGGCCGAGTTGCATCGTGCCCATTTTCTCGACCAGCTTGCTGGTGAACTCCGCACGCACCGAGTTGTGTACGTGGAACCGGTTGGCCGCCGTGCACGCTTCGCCGCCGTTGCGGAGCTTGGCCAACATCGCGCCTTCGACGGCAGCATCGACGTCCGCGTCGTCGAAGACGACGAACGGTGCGTTGCCACCAAGTTCCATCGAGGTCCGAAGCAGTCCTTTCGCCGACTTCTCGACCAACTTCTGCCCGACCGCTGTCGACCCGGTGAACGTCAGTTTGCGCAGGCGCGGATCTTCGATGAGCGGTCCGGTCACAGCGCCGGACTGTTTGGTCGTCACGACAGAAAGCACACCCTCGGGCAGCCCGGCGTCGGCGCACAGCTGAGCGAGCAGCAACATCGTCAGCGGGGTTTCGGCGGCAGGCTTGACGATCATCGTGCACCCTGCGGCAAGCGCAGGCCCGATCTTCCTCGTGCCCATGGCGAGTGGGAAGTTCCACGGCGTGATGGCCAGGCACGGCCCCACGGGCTGTTTGGTCACGAGGATCCGGCCGTTGCCCGCGGGCGCGTGCTGGTAGCGACCATGGATGCGGACCGCTTCCTCACTGAACCAGCGGAAGAACTCGGCGCCGTAGCGGACCTCGTTGCGACTTTCGGCAATCGCCTTGCCCATTTCGAGGGTCATCAGCAGAGCCATGTCCTCGGCTCGCTTCGTGATCTCCTCGAACACAGCGCGCAGGATCTCCCCACGCTCGCGAGCGGGAGTCGCTGCCCACGTCGGCTGCACGGCGACTGCGGCGTCGAGTGCCCGCATACCGTCGGCCGGCGAGGCGTCGGCTACGTGTGCGACAGGGTCACCGGTCGCGGGGTTGTAGACCGGAAACGTTTTGCCACCCTCGGCATCGGTGGGCTTTCCAGCGATCCAAAGTTGGTTGGGAATCGAAACGATGAGTTCGCGTTCGTCCATGTTCCCAGCATGCCTGGTCGCGGACCGGAAATGGGCCGCAAGATCAAGATTCCTGCGAGACAACGCATCCGCGACGCTAGGCTCTTCGACCATGAGCAGCGATATCACCGCGAGTTCGGCATGGCAGAAGCTCGGCGACCACCTCGGCACGAT
The DNA here is from genome assembly GCF_043944905.1 of Antrihabitans spumae. NCBI lineage: Bacteria > Bacillati > Actinomycetota > Actinomycetes > Mycobacteriales > Nocardiaceae > Antrihabitans > Antrihabitans spumae. Next base: position 10,563 of record NZ_JBIMSN010000121.1, on the reverse strand, counting down.
TTCGTCCACACATCTTCGTGAATTGTTCGCCGACGACGAGGCGCGTGGCGCCGATCTGACTGTCACCGTCGGCGACCTGTACATCGACTACAGCAAGCACCGCGTGAATCGTGAAACCTTGCGTCTGTTAACCGATCTGGCTCGTGCAGCCGACGTCGAAGCGCGCCGCGACGCCATGTTCGCAGGCGAGCACATCAACGTGTCGGAGGATCGAGCGGTGCTGCATACGGCACTGCGGCTACCGGCAGACGCGACGCTCGAGGTCGACGGCCAGAACGTCGTCGCCGACGTGCACGAGGTGCTGGATCGGATGGGCACCTTCACCGACGCCGTCCGCTCCGGCGCGTGGCGTGGTGCTACCGGTGAGCGCATCTCGACCGTCGTCAACATCGGTATCGGCGGTTCCGATCTCGGGCCCGCCATGGTCTACCAGGCGTTGCGGCACTACGCGGACGCAGGCATCTCGGCGCGCTTCGTGTCGAACGTGGACCCCGCGGATCTGGTGTCGAAACTAGCGGGCCTCGACCCTGCGACGACGCTCTTCATCATCGCGTCGAAGACGTTCTCGACGCTGGAGACGTTGACGAACGCAACCCGCGCCCGCAGTTGGCTGACCGACGCCCTCGGTGACGACGCCGTTGCCAAACACTTCGTCGCCGTGTCGACGAACGCCGACAAGGTCTCGGCATTCGGTATCGACACCGCCAACATGTTCGGCTTCTGGGACTGGGTCGGCGGCAGGTACTCGGTGGGTTCGGCGATCGGGCTCTCGGTGATGACCGTGATCGGCAAGGAACGTTTTGCGGAGTTCCTCGCCGGGATGCGTGCGGTCGACGAGCACTTCCTCACCGAGCCGCTCGAATCGAATGCGCCGGTGCTGCTCGGGCTGATCGGACTCTGGTATTCCAACTTCCTCGGCGCCGAATCCCGTGCCGTGCTTCCCTATTCGAACGATCTCGCCCGGTTCGCAGCGTATCTGCAGCAGCTGACGATGGAATCGAACGGCAAATCGGTCACCGCAGCAGGCACCCCCGTCACGACGTCGACCGGTGAGATCTTCTGGGGCGAGCCAGGCACCAACGGCCAGCACGCGTTCTATCAGCTGCTTCATCAGGGCACACGGCTGATCCCGGCCGACTTCATCGGCTTCGCCGAGCCGACGGACGATCTCCCGACAATGGACGGGTCGGGAAGTATGCACGACATTCTGATGAGCAACCTCTTCGCGCAGACGAAGGTCCTCGCGTTCGGCAAGACGGCCGAGGAAATCGCGGCCGACGGCACTCCCGCCGACGTCGTCCCCCACAAGGTGATGCCGGGCAACAGGCCGTCGACGACGATTCTGGCGCAACGACTGACGCCGTCGGTGGTCGGTCAGCTGATTGCGCTCTACGAGCACCAGGTCTTCGTCGAGGGCACCATCTGGGGAGTCGACTCGTTCGATCAGTGCGGCGTCGAGCTCGGCAAGAAGCAGGCACTTGAACTGGAGCCGGCACTCACGGGGGTCGAGGCGCCGGAGTCGCTCGGCGACTCGTCGACCGATCAACTTGTCGCGTGGTATCGCCGCGGTCGCGGGCGATGAGGGCGCTTCGCGCCTCGTGAGTCCTTTCGGCGCGCCGGACCTCCGAAAAGACTCACGAGAGGTGGGCCGCCTTTCGGTAATCGACGAGATGTTTCTGCGGTCCCATCGCGGCCTCGGCACGCCCATCGCTATGCAGGGATTGTGGCGCAGCAGCGAAGCGCTGGAGGTCGAGTTGCTCACCTCGATCCATTCCGCGCTTGCTAGAGGGCCGTTGGGGCGCAGGGTCGTTCGACCGCGGACCCCCGGTGCGCGGCCGTGGTGGCGACGCGATATCGGCGCATACCCGCTGTCGATCGAAGCCGCGCCGATCCCTGCCGCCTACCTGCTCGAGTGGGCGGATGCTGCCGGTGCGAACCTCGACCCCACCGACGGACCGGGTTGGCGGTTCTCGGCGGCACGCCTCGACGACGGCGGAACCGTGCTGTCGCTGGTCTGTTCCCACGTCCTCGCCGATGCGCGCGGGCTTGTGCTTGCCGTCGACCGAGCGTTGGCGGGTGAGTCCGATTACGTTGTCCCGCCGCCAGGTTCGGACTGGTCGGATGCCCGGGCCCAGTGGGCGATCGTCGCAAAGGGCACCGCTCGCGCACTCGGCAAACTAGCCACACAGCGCGAGGTGCGTGCCGAACTCGCCCGACCGCCTCGGCTGTCACGATCGGAGTCGGTCGCAACGATCCGAACCGCGATCGTCACCGTCGACACACATGAGTGGGACGAGGCCGCAACCTCTTTCGGCGGTTCGGCCAACAGCCTCTTCATCGCGGTGGCCACCGACATCCTCCGGTCCGCCGGGTACACCGAACCGAGCATCGGTGTGGCACTCCCGATCGATGTCCGCGGCGACGCCGGCATCGACAACGCCATGTCGATGACGGATATCGATGTCGTGGCGAGCGATTCACCTGCCACGATCCTGGCCAAGTGCCGGACCGCCTACCTCGCGCCAATGACAAGTCCGGCCGGTTTTCCGGAGGAACTACTCGGCGTGCTCCCCGACCGCCTTGCCCATCGCCTCGCCGAGGGTGCAGGCGAACGCGATGTGCTGTGCTCGAACATCGGTGTTATCGCCGACCGCATCGCCGATCTCGGTGGGCACCGCAGCACCGGTATCGCGACTCGCGCGCTGCACCCGGGCCTTACGGTCGCGCAACTGAATCGGTTGCGCACCAGGCTGTCCGGGTACCTCTGCAGGTCGGGCGAGGAGTACACACTCGCTCTCGTCGCCCTCGACCCACAGTTGTTCGGCTCGAACTCGGCACTGCTCGAACTCGCGCTCGAAAGTATCGCGCGCTACGGCGTCACCGCCCGAGCGTGGTGACCGGTCGGTGCCGAACATGTTCCGGCACATCGACGCCGGGCTCGAGGTCGGTAGACGTCACCGGGTCGCCCCAACTCTGCTGCAGCGGAAGCACTCCCGCCCACACGCCACCCGCTTCGATATCGGATAGGTCGTCGCCGGGTCCACCGCTGCGCATCTTGACCGACGCTTCGGTCAGATCGATCGCATGCACACTCGTCGCAGCCAACTCACGCTTGTTCGGCTGTCGCACCACATCCCACGCGCCAGGCGCGAGGTGTTCGACGATCGACTGCAGTGCAGCTGCCTTCTCGTCGCCGCTCACCTGGCGGCAGCGGCCGAACACAACGGCGGAGCGGTAGTTCATCGAGAAATGCATGGCGCTGCGCGCATAGACGATGCCGTCGAGCAGGGTCACGGTGATCGACACGTCGGCCGCGAGCGCTTCGCGCAAACTCCGCGCGCCTGTCGAGCCGTGCAGGTAGAGCGTGTCTCCTGACCGAGCAAAGCTGGTGGGAAGCACGACGGGCGAGCCGTCGACGACGATGCCCAGATGGCAGATCAAGGCCGCATCCAAGATCTCGTACAGGTCCGCGCGGTCGGTCCTGGCGCGGTCCTTGAGTCGCTTGACCGTGCTGCGAGGAGTTGGCGAAAGAGTATCGGTGTTGGACATAACACCATCTTGCGAGCAATAGTGGCATCACAACAGTGCCAATTGGACGCAATATCGAAAGGCCACTTTTCGTGAACGACGACCTCCCGATCACCCTCGATCGCGCCGCAGGCACTCCACTGGCGACCCAAGTTGCCGACGCTTTCCGCGCTGCGGCTACCGACGGTCGGTTGCGTGCAGGCGACAAGTTGCCGTCCTCGCGCAGACTTGCCGACACGCTGGGTGTCAGCCGGACCGTCACGTCTGCGGCGTACGACCAACTGCACGCCGAAGGCTGGATCACGGGCAAGCACGGTGCGGGAACCTTCATCACCACCGCACCGAAACCCAGCCCGGCACATGCTGTTTCCTACGAATTACCCGTCGGCGACGAGGGTTTGATCGACCTTGCGCCCGGTGCGCCCTGCGTCGCGACGATCGACAAGGCTGCGTGGCGGCGAGCGTGGCGCGCTGCCGCCGACCATCCCTCCATGATTCGTCCGCAGCGGGCGGGCCTCCCCGACTACCGCGCAGCCGTAGTCGAACACCTGTTGCGGCACCGAGGCTTGGCGGCCGGTGTCGATTCGGGAACAGTACTGACGACGGCGGGAACAAGCTCCGCCACAGGTGAACTCGCCGAATCGATCCTGAAACCCGGTGATGCGGTCGCCATGGAGGAACCGGGTTACCGCAGGTCCGTCGGCGCACTGCGCGCGGCTGGAATGACCGTGGTTCCGGTACCTGTCGATGCGGAGGGATTATGCGTCGACGCGATACCGAGGGGCGTGAAAGCGGTGTATTGCACACCGGCACATCAGTTTCCAATGGGAGGACGACTGCCTGCGGCACGTCGGGTTCAGCTTGTCGACCGGGCGCGTCGTGACGGCATCATCGTCATAGAAGACGACTACGACGGCGAATTGCGTTACGACGCAGCACCACTGCCTCTACTCGCGTCGATAGGTCCGGATGTGGTCGTCCACCTCGGCACGACGAGCAAGATCCTCACCTCTGCACTCGGTGTCGGCTGGATGGTCGCACCCGCCGCTGTCGCACATGCTGTGCTCGAACACCGCGACAGAACCGGAACGAGACCGAGCCCGGCCGGACAATTGGTCGTCCGCGAACTCGCAACCTCGGGAGACCTGGCACGCCACCTACGCCGCACCCGCCGGGAGGTATCCGAGCGGCGAGAATTTCTCGTCGAGCAGTGCGCGACCGCGGGACTATCGGTCGTCGGCGACGATGCCGGCGCACACGTGGTTGTGCTGTTGCCCTCGGCGGAAGCCGAACGTGCGGTCATCGCCGCAGGACGTGCGGCAGGTATTCACCTCGACGGACTGAAGCGACACCACTTCGGTCCACAGTCGACGTTCGGGATCGCACTCGGCTACACCGCATGCAGCAGAGCCGAATTGCACGATTCGATTCCCACGGTCGCGGCGCTACTTGCGCCTTTCGTGCATCGAGGGCCGTCACGTACGTAGGGTGAACGAATGAGCGAACAGGACATCCTCGCGCGTATCAAAGACCTCGTCGCCGCCGAACACGATCTGCGATCGCAGACAGCAGCGGGCAAGCTCGATCCCGAGACCGAGCACAAACAGCTTGCCCAACTGGAAACGCTCCTCGATCAGTGCTGGGACCTGTTGCGGCAGCGCCGTGCTCGCATCGATGCAGGGCAATCTCCCGATGACGCAACAGTGCAGTCCGTCGTACAGGTAGAGGGCTATCTGCAATAGCTGAGCGGGTGTTCGGCGCTACGGTGAGCAGATGGCATCCGATACCTACGACGTCGTCGTAATCGGCGGCGGACCCGCGGGCGAGAACGCCGCGGCATACGCAATCGCAGGCAGCAATCGCACAGCCGTGATCGTCGAGCACGAACTGGTCGGCGGTGAGTGCTCCTACTGGGCATGTATGCCGAGCAAGGCGCTACTCCGGCCGATTCACGTCCTCTCCGGCGCTCGCGCGATCGCAGGCGTCGGCGAGCTCGTCGCCGCCGGTGGCGTAAACCTCGAGGCCGTGCTGGCACGACGGGACTCGTTCACACACAAACGTGACGACTCCTCGCAGGTGCAGTGGGCAGAGAACACCGGCATCGACGTCGTACGAGGCCACGGCAGACTGACGGGAGAGAAGACGGTCGAGGTCAGCGGCGTAGCCGGAACCACAACCCTGACCGCCCGCCACGCGGTGGTGCTTGCGACCGGAACCACGGCGAACGTGCCGAACACGCCAGGACTCCGCGAAGCACTCCCCTGGACCTCCCGCGACGCGACCAACATGACCGAAGTCCCGAAACGCGTCGCCATCATCGGCGGCGGCGTGGTCGCCTGCGAAGCCGCCACCTGGCTGCTGGCCTTCGGCGCGGACGAGGTGACGATGATCGTCCGAGGTTCGGCGCTGCTCGCCACCTCGGAAGCATTCGCGAGCGAGCGGGTCGCCGACGGGCTCACCGGGGGCCGCGGCCGAATCATCTTTCACGCCGACCTGAAGAGTGTCGACCGGCCGGACGCACAGGACACCGGGATCGGGACCATCCACGGCGGACCCGCGACACTGGACCTCGGCAACGAACAAATCGTCGTCGACGAGATCATCGTCGCGGCCGGACGCACGCCGGCCAGCGCCGACCTGGGACTGGCGAGTGTCGGCCTCGACGACGGTCGCTACGTCGAGACGGACGATCACCTCACCGCCACAGGCGACTGGCTCTACGCCGTCGGCGACATCAACGGTCGGGCACCACTCACACACATGGGCAAATACCAGGCGCGGGTGTGCGGCGACGTGATCGCGGCCAGGGCCGAGGGACGGGCGATCGACGGTCCTCGCTACGCAGCGACCGCCGATCACGGTCTGGTCCCGCAGGTGGTTTTCACCGAACCCGAGGTGGCGTCGGTCGGGCGCACCGAGCGCGAAGCGAAGCAGGACGGTTTCGACGTCGAGACGGTCGAGGTGGACATCGCCGTCGCAGGGTCGGCATTGGCACGCGACGACTTCGTCGGTCACGCCAAGCTGGTGATCGACCGGACGGCCGACACACTGCTCGGTGCAACCTTCGTCGGACCGGACGTAGGCGAGCAGATTCACGCGGCCACCATCGCGGTCGTCGGCAAGGTGCCGTTGGAAACGCTCTGGCATGCGGTTCCGTCGTATCCGACGGTGTCGGAGTTCTGGTTGCGGTTACTGGAGAAGCGCCGCGGGTAGAGCCGTGGTTATGATCCGAAGCATGACATCGTTGTCTGAGGTAACCACATGCGAAGGCGTTGTCCGAGGCACCCGTGAGGGCAAATTCCTCCGCTGGCGCTCCATCCCCTATGCCGCGCCGCCCACAGGCGACCTCAGGTTTCGCGCACCGGCTCCGGTCACCCCGTGGACGGGAGTCCGTGACGCGACCGAGTTCGGGTTCGCGGCGATACAGAATCGCAAGGGTTCGCAAACCGGTGCTCGCGTATATCAACCGCAGAGCGAAGATTGCCTGACGATCAATGTGACGGCGCCGGCCACGCCGAGCGATCGGCCGCGCGCGGTCATGGTGTTCATTCATGGCGGCGGATATCTCTTCGGGACCTCGGCGGTCGAGCTCTATTCCGGGAAGAGTTTGGTTTCGCGCGGCGACGTCATCGTCGTCTCCTTCAACTATCGCCTCGGACTGTTCGGCTATGTCGATTTCAGCCAGTTCTCCACGCCCGAGCGTCCGTTCGATTCGAATCTCGGTTTGCGCGATCAGGTTGCCGCGCTCGAATGGGTGCAGCGCAACATCGCGGCCTTCGGTGGCGATCCCGGCAACGTCACCATCTTCGGCGAATCGGCCGGCGCAGCCGCTGTGACGACGTTGTTCGCGACACCCGCAGCGCACGGCCTGTTCCATCGCGGCATCGCGGAAAGTTCGCCTGCCGACTGGGCGACGACGAAGGAAGCCGCAGACGATTTAGCATTGCGTTGTGTCAAAGCGATGGGCGCGACACCGGAAACCGCTGCGACCGTGCTGAGCACAACCGACCCCGGCGACATGCGCCGTGCTGCAGGCAAAATCGTGTATCGCCTGATGCAGGACCAACCCGGCCAGTTCGCCATGATTCCGGTCGTCGACGGCGATTTCCTGCCCAAGCACCCACTCGAGGCGTACGCGGACGGCAGCGCGAATCCTGTTCCGTTGATCATCGGAACAAACCGCGACGAGGGCACGTTGTTCTCGAAGTTCGCCGACCACCTGCCGACCAATCCGCAGCGCATCACCCGGATGCTCGGTCGGGCGAATATCGCCTCACCACAAGCGATTACAGCCGCCTACCCGGGTTATCCCGCCAAGAACGCAGCGGTCAAACTCGGTGGCGACTACATCTTCTGGCGACCGTCGATCGAGGTTTGCGCGGCCCACAGTGCGCACGCACCGACCTACAACTACCGCTACGACTTCGCGCCCCGCGTAATGACCAGAATGGGGCTCGGCGCGACGCACGCCTCGGAGTTGTTCGCGGTCTTCGGGTTCGGTGATACCCGGGCAGGGCTCGCACTCACCGCGCTCGGCGGTCGAAAAGGGCTGCGCGAGGTAACCCAAGAGCTGCAAGGACATTGGCTGAGCTTCGCCAAGACGGGTGCGCCGCGCGAGTCGTGGCCCGCGTACGACACGGAAACCCGCAAGACCCTGGTCTTCGACGCGCGAACCCGCGTGGTCTCGGACCTCAACAAGCAACGTCGTCTGGCGTGGTCCGGTTACCGCACGGCACCGGGTGGCGGTGTCGACATCACCGAACAGGTTGCGGGTTGACCGATCCCGCCGTCGAAGTCACGACCGATTCGGGTGCCTTGCGCGGCGTCCGCATCGGTGACCTCCTCGCTTGGCGTGGAATACCTTACGCCGCAGCACCTGTCGGCGCGCTCCGCTTTCGCGCGCCGCAGCCGGTGGACCCGTGGACCGATGTCAGGTCGGCCGAAAACTTCGGACCGGTGGCACCTCAGCAGAGAATCCGTGCCGGTGCCAGCGAGGATTGCCTGACCCTGAACGTTGTTGCACCTGCGGCACCGAGCGCCACACCTCGGCCGGTACTCGTGTTCATCCACGGCGGCGCGTACGTCACAGGCGGATCGTCCGAACCGATCTATCACGGCAACCATCTCGTCGAGCGAGGCGACATCGTCTACGTCTCGCTCAACTACCGCCTCGGCGCTCTCGGCTACCTCGACTTCAGCGGGTTCTCCACCGCGCAACGGCCGTTCGACTCCAACCTGGGACTACGAGATCAGGTCGCCGCGTTGGGTTGGGTGCAGCGCAACATCGCCGCATTCGGTGGCGATCCATCGAACGTGACGCTGTTCGGGCAGTCGTCGGGTGCCAACGCGGTGACGACACTGATGTGCACACCCGCTGCGGAAGGCACCTTTGCCCGTGCAATCGCCGAAAGTCCGCCCGCTGCTTCGGTATACGGCAAGCGGCGAGCTCGTGCCTGGGCCGCTGAGTTTCTCGAGATCCTCGGCTCTCGGGCAGGCGATGCGGTCCACGCACTGACCAATGCCTCGCCGAGCGACCTCGTCGCCGCCACTGCGACACTCACCGCGAGATGCACCGACGAACAGCCAGGTACTCGCGCGACGGCACCCGTAGTCGACGGCGAGTTTCTTCCCGCCCATCCGCTCGACGTTTTCGCGGCAGGAAAGGCACACCGCGTTCCGCTGATCGTCGGTACCAATTCCCATGAGGGTCGGTACTTTCCGCTGTTCCTCGACATCATCCCCACGACAAGTGCACGGATCGACAAGATGTTCGATCAGACGCCCGACGACGTCAAGGAACGAGCAATTGCCGCGTACCCCGGTTACCCCGGACGACGTGCCGCCACCGACCTCGGCGGCGACGTCGTCTTCTGGGAGCCGTCGATTCTTGTGGCGCAAGGACATTCGGCAGTAGCACCGACCTACAGCTATCGGTACGACTTCGAACCCCGACTGTTGCGGACCGTTGGACTCCGAGCTACCCACGGGACCGAACTGTTCGCGGTGTTCGGTGTCGGCTCCGAAGGTCTTGCCCGGCAGTCCACGCTGCTCGGTGGTCGACGGGGTCTCCGTGCGGTAACCGATGTGGTGCAATCACATTGGCTGCACTTCGTTACCCACGGTGAACCGGAGGCAACGTGGCCGCGCTACACCACCGACACCCGTGAGACCTTGATCATCGATGAGGACACCCGCGTCGAAGCCGACCCACTCGGCGACCGTCGTCGGGCGTGGATCGGCTACGAGCACCGTCGATAGGTGTCGGATCCAGAAGATTACCGCCCCTTCGTGACCTCGTCGGGTAGCGGCGTGCTCATCACGACTTCTGTTCCGTCCCATACGTAATCGATGGCGACCGGTCCGCCTTGCGGGCAGCAGAACGGCTCGTCGCCTGCCAACCATTTGTACTCGACCGTTGCCGAGTCCGACGTGCTGGTCGCGACGTGAGTGAACGCGTACGGTTCCGATGTCGCTGTGCCGAGGTAGCTGCCCTCGTGGAAGAACAGCACATGGATCGGCGCGCCGGCGGAGTTTCCGCCCGCTGCCGACAACCAGAGCAGCTCAGGACAGGACCCGACGGCCGAATCGCTGGAATGTTCTGCCACCCATGGGCCTCCGGACAGTGTCGCGAGGGCGGCGACAACGCCGGGCGCCTGCGGATCGAGGCAGAGTCCGCTGCCGCTGATGTCGTCGGTCTTCGGTGCAACGGTTGTCGCCTCGCTCGTTGCCGTCGCCGCGCCGGACTGTGGTTCTTCGGCGGCGGTCGTCCCGGCGGTCGCCGACGCGCTCACTGTCGCGGTGGTGCCTGGTACAGCAGTCGGTTCCTGATCGGTGCTCTGGCATCCCGTCGCGAATGCCAGAACTATTGCTGCTGGCACGCACACCCGTGCCATCGTCGAAATCCTCATCGCTGTTCCTCCCCTGCGGCACCCGTGTCGGCGCTCTAGGAGAAATAGACCGACAGCGTGTGCCCGTTAACCTGCCGCTTTCACGGTAATTCCTTCGGAGTTGGTGTCGTACATGAAGAAAGGTGCT